>JAGCYK010000124.1 GCA_017960845.1 Clostridia bacterium
CTATATCCAGTTCATTGAACCACTTTATGACCGATGCAAACCATCTTACTATACCGTTCCACCATAGCTCCCACCACGGCTTGTTCGCATCCGGGTCGTATGTCGGGTCCGGGCTTAGCTTTTATTTTTAATTTCTTTTTTGTATAATTTTTATATCCTCAAATGTATGAAAAACAAAACAATAAGGGCTGTTAAATATACTTGGTTTGACCAAGCGTCTGCCAAGTAGACATTGAAATAAATTAAATAACCAGCCCGCCAGAAACATTTAAAACCTGCCCAGTTATGTATCCAGCTTCTTCACTAGCAAGAAATGCAACTATGCTGGCAATATCCTCCGTACTGCCTATTCTTCCAAGAGGAATCTCACTAATAAGCGCCTCTCTTTCTGCTTTGCTTAAATGCGCTATCATATCAGTTTCTATTGCACCAGGAGCTACGGCGTTTACCCTTACTAAACTTGGCGCAAGCTCTTTAGCAAGAGACTGAGTCAGCCCTATAATCCCGGCCTTTGCTGCTGAATAAGCAGTTTCACAGCTCGCTCCGCTAAGTCCCCACACCGATGAAATATTTACAATACTTCCCTTCTTTTGATTAACAAAAATATCATAGAAGGCCTTACAAGATAAATATGCTGTATCCAAATTGCAGCCTATAACCTTTCTCATTTCTATAATGCTTGTATGTGGCATTATGCTATAATGCGCATATCCTGCATTGCAGACTAATGCATCTATCTCACCGAGCTTTTCAAGTGAAAACGCAGCAAGTCTTTTTGCATCTGGCTCTAAAGAAAGATCCGCTTTAATACAAAACACATTATTTAGCTCGCTAGAAAGTTTAAGTGCCTTTTGTTCTGAAGTGTTATAAGAAAAAACAACGCCGTACCCATCTTTAGCAAAACGGCGAACTATTGCTTCGCCTATTCCTTTTGCACCGGCAGTCACTACTGCGGTTTTTTTATAAAGCCTATTCATATCATCCTCTCCATAATAACAGCGCCGCTTTCTCCATAATAATTCGCTCTAATTGAGATTTGGCGAAAGCCTTTTTTTTCATATAGTTTTAAAGCGGGAAGATTTGTTTCCTCCACCTCTAGTAAGCATCTATTAATGCCCCTCTTTTTGCACTCTATAAACGCAGTTTCAATTAACGCAGAAGCAATGCCTTTATTCCTTTTTTCGGGCAAAACTGCTATGCTCGAAAGCGATGCTTCGTCAATGCAGGTCTCCAGGCAGATATATCCATCAATATCGCTATTATAGGTGGAAACAAAAAAGCAATTGTTTTTATCTTCAATTGCCGTTTTTAAAACTGTTACACTCCAAGAAGGATGAACACAATTATCCATTATACTTTTGATTTGTTCAAAGTCTTCTTGAGTTGCCTTCTTTATCATTTGTTTTCCCTTTTTTCTAGATCCAGTACTGCCTGTGGCTTTCTTATATATATTGGTTCAATGAGGTTGCCGTCACAAAGCCTGTTAGCATTGTTTTCAACTGCCCGAATAAGTCCTTCCATAGTATTAGTTGGAACTATTGCTCCTTTAATACTATCTGAAGAAACTTTGTCGGCTACTACAACGTGAGCTTCCTCTATTGAAGATAAAAACGTTTCGAGTTCTTCCGACAAAAGAACCTTCGGGGGCATAATTTCATCTACTTTTTCATTATATACTGCAAGATATCTCATTCCATTGCTAGCATCAATTGTAGCTACTGTTACGTCCGCTGGGCAGCATGAAGCGAGAAGTTCTAATGAATTAATCGGCAAAACCGGCTTTTTATATACGTAAGCAAATGTTTTAACAGTGGCAAGGCCTATTCTAATGCCAGTAAATGAGCCCGGGCCAATGACACATGCGAAAAAATCCATATCGCCTAGGCTCGCTCCGAGTTTACTAAGCGCTTCATCAATTTTAGCCATAAGTTTTTCTGAAGCGGATTTAAACGATTCATCCGAAAAGAATTCGTACTTATCATTATATTTAACGAGAACCTTTAACGTTCCGGATGCAGTGTCTACGGCTATATAGTTCATATTTTTATATGTTCCGTTCCTTTTTTATTGCTAAAGCGGTACAAAACTATTTTGCTGCCTATTGTGCAAACGCACTCCGCTTTTAGGCGAAGTTCAAGGAGCCCTGCGATATCTTTTATATCGTACTCGCAGGATTTAAGCACAGTAATCTTAATTAACTCTCTAGCATCTAGAGCATCCGATAGGCCCTTTATCATTTGATCGGAAATCTCTTCCTTTCCAATTTGAAATATAGCCTTTTCAGTACTTGCCTTTCCTTTTAAACTTGATCTTTGTTTGCTGCTCAGCATACCTCTATTTTCCTTTCCGTGTCACTTATTCGCGTGATATGAATTTTTATACAATTGCGTGGCAATGCGCTTTCAATCTGCTCTGGCCACTCTATAAGGGTAAGAACTCCTCTAGCGCCAAAGTCTTCTGTAATACCGCAGGCCTCAGCCTCATCGCCGTTTTTTAATCTGTATGCATCAATATGTTTGAGTCTAAGACTTTTTCCGAAGTACTCGCAGCACAAAGTAAATGTCGGGCTCTTTATGTCCTGCGTTATTCCAAGCGCGCGAGCTACCCCCTTAGCGAAAACTGTCTTTCCTGCTCCTAAATCGCCGAAAAGCAAAACTACTTCTCCGCCTGAAAGTGTAGAGGCAAATTCTTCAGCGAAGTCTTCTGTTTCGGATGCACTTTTCGTTATTTTAACTATGCACTTTTGCTCACTATTTTGTTTCATCGGCACCTTCATTATACTCTTCGCTAGGTTCATTTGCAACTTCTTTCCCTTTTTTACCTTTCCCAAGAACCCATTTGAGCGCTCTAGATAGATGCTTATATAAAAGCATTACAATAATACTGATAGACGTAGCTTTAATAAGGTTAAATAGCATTATAAATACCCAAACCTGATTAAACATATCTACCGGGTCAGCAGGTGCTTGGAAAAATAAAGGAAACATTATATAGCGATTGGATAGCAGTCCCATTGTTACTTGAAGCATAGTGCCCATAAGCATTCCAATAATAGCGCTGAGCCTTCCTTTTTTAAATATATAAAGAATACTTCCCGGAAGAACAAAGCTTATTGTAATGATTAGATTGGCAATTTCACCTATTCCGAATGAAGATGTTATCGTGTATCTAAGTAGCTGTTTTGCAGCCTCAATTGCTACAGCATAGACGGGACCAAGCAAAAACCCGCCTAACATCGTAGTTAGGTTTGAAAAATCCAGCTTTAGAAACGGCGTTGCCGGAAATACCGGAAACTCCCATAAACTTATGGCAAAACCAAGCGCGGCAAGCATTGCCGCAGTAACTATTTTTTTTGTGTGAGTGAAATTCGCGTTCATAAAAAAGCCCTCGTGCTAGTAAAATCGTACACAAGGGCATTTCATAACAAATTATTGCTGTTATATTTCATTCATTCCGGACTATACCGTCGGTAAAGGAATTGCACCTTTTCTGATTCTAAAAAGAATCTCGCGGACTATCACCGCCGGTGGAGAATTTCACTCCGCCCTTGAAATACAAATAAATAATAATTATGGCTCACTAAAAAGTCAACAAATAATAGCCGTATATTTTTAGTCTTCTATTCTTTCGCAGTTTTCTCCGTCCATCCAAAGCCTTTCGAGTCTATAGTACTCTCTAGCCTCATCATGGAAAACGTGCACTATAACGCTTCCATAGTCCATTGCAATCCAGGTAGATCCTGCAAAGCCGTCTCTTCTTAGCGGCTCACGGCTTTCCTCCTTGCTAAGCTTTTCTTCTACGTTATCTGCAAGAGCTTTAACTGCGGTTGTGCTTTTTGCACTGGCTATAACAAAATAATCCGCTATTACAGTTTTGTTTTTTACATCAATAATAATAACATCTTTTCCCTTTTTGTCGCTTAGAGCCTTTGCTATTTTAAGCGCCAGGTCATGCGTATTCTCCGTCATTTATTTAAAATCTCCTTATAATAATCATATGCTGATTTAGTAAGTGGATAGAGCGTTTTTTCATCGACGTGTAAAATAGAGTTTGCTAACCCTGCAAAAAGCCCTTCGTCTATGGATATTGTCGTTGCTTCCCTAATCTTATCCACTCCCGGAAATGCTCTTAGCGGCTCAATATAGTCAGCAAGATATACTATTTTTTCTAGAGCGCTCATTTCTGGTCTGCCCGTCGTATGATATCTTACAGCATTTATTATTTCTTTGTCTTCTATTTTTTCCAGTTGAGACAAAATTTCTGCGCCTATTTCAGCATGTATAATCGGCTTTGGCATCTTTTCTATTTCACTTGAAAAGACTATCCCCAGTTTTTCGGCTTCTTCCCTGCTTACGTATTTACCGATATCATGCAATAGAAGTGCAATTGCTGCCTTATTGGTATCAACATCCAGTCTTTTAGCAAGCTTTACCCCGCATAGCGCCGTTGAAAACGAGTGCCTAATTCTTGACTCTTTCATTCCGTATTTATTATATAAATCGTTTACGTAGGCATAGTCTAGGTATAGCCCTTTGCTGACAATATAATCTGCTACTATATTTTCTAAAAACAGCTCAGGGCTTCCCATAGCAATAGATATTTTCACTTCGCTAGAAGATCCTTCCTTCCCTTCAAAATCAGCTATTTCAATTCGAAAGCCTTTTGACTTTAGATCGTATATTTTTCGTCTATCGACCGGAAAGCCGTCTCTTGGAATAATATAGAATATAACGTCATCAAGAACTTCCTTTATGTTTTTCCATTTGTCTAGACCTGAAAGCATTTCGCTGCCCATTGCAAAGTACAAAGAATAGTCTTTAGAAAAGAAGTGCTTGATTGTAATAAATGAATAGCTCGGCAATGAAGACATCAATTCAAAGTCGGAAATCTCTGCCTTTATCTTTGAGATGGATAGCGCTAGCATTCTGAGACGCTCCTCCCCCGAAGCGCTTACAGCCGTTTTAAACGGAGAAATCTTACACGGAACAACAACCGTCCTGTCAAAACGACGGGATAGTTGCCGTATTATATCCGTATGAGCGCTTGTAACCGGATCGAAGGATCCGCCGAACAGTATCGTTTTCATTCAAAATACTCAAACTCTATGTCCATAATCCTAACGGTGTCTCCATCTTTTGCGCCGAGTTTGGCAAGCGCCTTATTGATTCCTTTTTCCTTTATCTGCTTCTGAAAATACTGCAAACTGTCATAATTATCCAGTACTACATTTCGTGCAAGTTCATCTATAAAGCCACCGAATAGCTCAAACGAACCGTCATCAAGCCTTACAATCTCGTAATCGTTTCTACTAGGCTTTTCATACACAAACGGCTCGAATTCAAGCGGCTCGGAAGGTTTAAGCTTTTTAAGCTCGTGATACATTGTCTTTATAAGTTCCTCTCCTCCGCTGTATGTAGCCGCGCTCATGAGAACAACCGGGTAATCGGTAAGTTCTTTAAACTTAGTGATTATTTCAAAATCCGTAAGAAGATCGGTTTTATTAAGCACTATAATCTGGGGTTTTTCAGCCAGCGCCTTATTATATGCCGTAAGTTCGTTATTGATTGCATAATAATCGTCAATCGGGTTTCTACCCTCGCTTCCGCTCGCGTCGATTACATGCACCAAAAGTCTTGTTCTTTCAATATGTCTTAAAAAGTCATGCCCTAGTCCTGCGCCTGCACTTGCTCCGTCTATTAGCCCGGGAATATCCGCAACAACAAAAGATTCGTCGTATGCCGTTACCATACCAAGGTTAGGAGACAATGTCGTGAAGTGATATGCTGCTATTTTTGGCTTTGCTGCGCTTATGACGGATAAAATAGTGGATTTTCCCACATTCGGATATCCGATAAGCCCGACATCCGCAATTGTCTTTAACTCTAAAAGTACGGAATGTTCCTGTGTTTTTTCTCCTGCCTGGGAAAAATGCGGGGCCTGCCGCCTAGAACTCTTGAAAAACGCATTGCCCTTTCCGCCGTTACCGCCTTCTAGGACCGTTACTTTATCTCCTTCGCTGAACATATCCGCGATAATACCGCCCGTTTCGAAGTCACGAATGATAGTACCTACGGGCACGTCTATAACAAGATCCTTTCCCTTTTTGCCCGAACTGAATCTGCTTTTTCCGTTTTCCCCGTTTTCCGCTCTGAAATGCTGCGAGAATTTAAAATCCGCAAGAGTGCTTTTGTTTTTTACGGCTCGAAATACGAGCGCGCCACCGCGTCCGCCGTTTCCTCCGTCCGGGCCACCGTTCGAAACATACTTTTCAGTATAAAACGATGTGCAGCCGTTTCCTCCGTCGCCGGATTTAATGTAAATTTTCGCTTTGTCAACAAACATTTCAATTAATCTCCTTGTTGTTCAAATAGTTGCAATACTGTGAAACCGGACATCCTTTACATTCCGGCTTTTGACTGTGACAGCGGTATCTCCCGAAAAATATCAGAAGATGGTGCGCTTTCATTCGCATATTCTCGCTTAACTGCTTTACTAAGTCCTCTTCGACTTTATCCGGAGTTTTTCCGCTAGAAAGCCCTAGTCTGTGACTTGTGCGATATACATGCGTATCCACGGGAATTGCCGGCTGATTGAAGGCAACCCCGCATATGACGTTTGCGGTTTTTCTACCGACTCCCCTTAGGGATAATAAATCTTCAAAATTTCTCGGCACATTTCCGCCAAAGCGTCCTATTATGTCCTTAGAAGACGAAATAATGCTTCTTGCCTTGCTCCTGAAAAACCCGCAAGGCCGAATAATAGGCTCAAGGTCTTCTTCGCTTAAAGAGGCAAACTGCTCCGGAGTGCTATAGATAGGGAAAAGCCTTGCCGTGACCTCGTTAACGCGCTTATCCGTACACTGGGCCGAAAGAATTACCGAGACTAGTAGCTGAAAATCCGTCCCGTAGTTTAGTTCGCAGTGGGCATCGGGATAATTATTTTCCAATATGTCTATTATTTCTTCTGCTCTGTTCACAGTACCTATCTAAAACAAAACAGCCGTCAAAAAGATACGGCTGATTTAAAAAACGCTAATTTGAATAATTTATTCTTCATACAAGTAGTATGCCAAAAAACGATGCCGGTGTCAATATGCTTGTCAAAATCTTGACTAAAAATGAACTTTTATTCTTCTCTTATTATTCCGCAAATATCTGACGCGAGAACGCTGTTTTCACCCATTCTTTCGGCCGCTTTTTCTCCCGCTTTTCCAAAATACCAGCACGCCCGGCAAGCCGCTCCAAACGGATCGAATCTGCTTGAAAAGGCACCAATCATACCTGAGAGCACATCTCCGCTTCCGCCTTTTGCCAGTTCCGGCCCTCCCGTGATATTGATTGCCGTGATTTTTCCGTCGGTTATAATTGTTGACGAACTTTTAAGCACTACTACCGAACCGGTTTTAAGCGCAAGCGCTTTTGCGTTTTCTATAGTTGGCGCAAGATTAGCGGAAAGTCTCTTAAACTCGCCCACATGCGGCGTAAGAATCAGTTTGCATTTATGCCCGTCTATAACTGAAAGATTCTCTGAAAGCACGTTCAGCCCATCGGCATCTATTATGAGAGTTCCGCTGTAGTTATTGCTAAAATAGCCTATTATTTTTAAAATCTCTTTGTTCCTGCCAAGCCCAGGTCCAACAACAATACTACTAGCGCTTAGACAGGCGCTTAAAGCGCTTTCATTAAAAAGAATCTTACCACCGTCGTCCGGAAGAAAATAGAGCATTTCTTCTTTTACCCGTCCCATATAAATAGAGGCAAGAGTTTTCGGTACGCAAAGCACGGCATACCCTGCTCCGCTTCTTAAAGCCGAAAGCGCCGATTCATGCGCAAGCAAAGACGCCCCCATCATTTCGGGACTTCCGGCTATTATTCTTACGGCTCCGTAATTGCCCTTGTGCGACGCTCTAGGCCGAGAAGGAATCAAAACGTCTTTTTCTTCCAGTAGGTTCGTTTGCGTGATGCCTATTTCTATGCCTATATCTTCTAGAATAACTTTGCCTGAGTAGTTTTTTCCTTCACCTAGAAACTGCCCAGGCTTAAGCGCTGAGAAAGTAATGGTTTCATTTGCTTTTACTGCGATTGATGCACTTCCAGAGTCTGAGTCTAGCCCCGAGCAAATATCTACTGCTAAAGTGTATTTTGAGTGCTCGTTTATTAACTCAACTATTGTTTTATACAAACCTTCTAGCGGGCGATTTAATCCTATACCGAGTATTCCGTCAATAACGCAGTCAGCCTCTTTAAGTTCATTAATATCCACTTCATCAAACTGCTTAAGCTTTATTCCTTTGCCAGCAAGCCGTTTCCTAGCCGATAGGTTGTAAATATTCTTAGATTCGGCTGATGCATACACACTAACCTTCTTTTTTGCTTCCAATAACTTTTCAGCAAGAAACAGAGCGTCGCTGCCGTTATTCCCGCTCCCTGCAAATATAACGAAGCTGTTTAGCGTAAGAGAAAGGCAGCGAAGTACAAGCGCGCTCGACGCACGATTAATAAGCGCCTCTTCTCCAACTTTTTCTATGGCGCTTTTTTCAGCTTCTTTTATTTCTTTTGTGGAAAGAATGGGTATCAATGCTAAATGTCTCCATCTAAAACCTTTGAAATAGTTTCTCCTGAATATCCCTTTGAAAGCAGGTATGTGAATAACTTTTCCCTAGGGCAGTCCTTATGCGTGCGCAGATATTTGTTTTTATCTTTTTCGCAGGCCTCTACTTGCGGTAGATTAATCAAAAACTTGTCCGCAAGCTCGCCGGGCACTCCCAGTTGAAACAGCCTGCTTTTTATTCTTTTTTCACCATATTTTCCGCCAAAAGCCGAAACATATGCTTTAATGAACTCAATATCGTTGATGTAGTTATAATATTCCAGTTTATCTATAATCTTAGCAATGACAAAGTCTGAATAGTTTTTTCCTTTTAAATATGTCAGCATCTCATACTTCGTTCTTTGTCGTATCGCAATATACTTAAGCGCCTGCTTCATCGCCTTTTCTTCATCGCTTTCGCTCATTAAGTCTTTTATATCACTTTCACTGAGCTGCGTTCCTTCTTTAAGGCCGCGTTCTAGCGCAACAATCTTTTCAACTGAAAATGAGTATTCTCCGTCAATAAAAATACTCATTCTGCTCTTGTTATTCTTTTGTTCTTCAATCTTTGTTATTTTGCCCATTTTTAAATACCCCTAGAGTATGTTTTAGGGAAAAACAGCATAAGTATAGGATAAATCTCAAGTCTACCTAAAAGCATAAGCACTGAAAGCAGCAGCTTTATAGGGATGCTAAAGCCGAAGAATGTTCCGCTCGGTCCGATTGCCGGAGCCATTCCGGGACCGATGTTGTTTAGACAAGTTAGAACCGAAGAAAATGCCGTGACAAGATCGGATATTCCACGAACTGATAGATCTATAGCAACGAACAATATAGATAGAAGAAGAATGAGAATATATATAGCAAAGTAACCGCTTACGCCTTGAATAGTCTCATCGGCAACGCGCTTGCCGTCCATTTTAACGCTGTAAACGCCTCTTGGGTTAATGACTTTATAGCATCTGACTAGAGCGATTTTAACGAGCAATAAGAATCTCGAGCATTTAAATCCGCCTCCCGTCGAGCCTGCGCATGCCCCTATAAACATCATTAGAAGCAACATATACCTGCATATATCCGGCCAGATAGTAAAGTCTTTAGTCGCGTACCCTGTAGAAGTAGTTAGAGAAACCGCTGTAAACGAGACGTCTATAGCTACATCTCCGAAAGAGCTATACTCTGCAAAGACGTCTTTCATTGAATAGAAGACAATTAAAGTCATACTGAATATGGCAACAATAATAAAGCCAAGATAGAATCTTAACTCTTCGCTTTGAAGAATGTCTTTAAACTTCTTAGCAAGCAGGCAGAAATATATGTTGAAATTCACGCCGAATAGAAGCATGAACACTGTTACGACTATCTTTACGTACGGCCCGTATAGCCCAAGAGAAGAACTAGAAGCAGCAAAGCCGCCCGTTCCCGCCGTTCCCATAGAAAGAACAAACGCATGGAATATATTCATTTTAGAATCAAAAATTGATGCGAGTGATAATAAAATAATCTCTAGAACGGTTAGTGCTGCATACATTAGATATAGTATGCGAGCCGTAGAACTCATTTTAGAAACAAGTTTATCTATGGTCGGACCGGTAGATTCGGCCTGCATAAGGTGGATTCCACTAGCGCCTGCTGAGGACGGAATTACTGCTAGAATAAAGATCAGAACTCCCATTCCTCCTACCCAGTGCGTTAGACTTCTCCAGAATAGAACGCTTTTATACCCAGTTTCATACATTATATCTATCTGGTGAGAACCACTTACTGGGTGCAGTATGCTTGCTCCCGTAGTTGAAAAACCGGATACCGACTCGAAAAACCAGTCAATAACCGATAGGTCGGACAATTCCTCGACGCCCGCAGTCGCTATTATAAAGGGAAGCATTCCCACTAGTGAAATAATAATCCAACCAAAGCCGACTATAACAATGCCTTCTCTGGTGTAGAATGTAGAATCTTTTAGCTTGCCATGTGCAAGAATAAATCCTAGACCTAGACAAAGTGCGGAAGGTCCGAGAAATGCGAGAAGAATCTGAACTGAGAATTCGGATTCAATTAAGGCAACAATAAATGGGAAAATAAGAATAACAGAAAGTGCTTTCAGTAATTGACCCAGTGTATGTATAACAACTTTATAATTCATTTTTTTATGCCAAAATGTCCTTAAGTTGTTTGAACTTATACTTTGCAGATACGACTAGCACCTCATCGCCGACACGAAGCACAGTGTCTCCATCCGGGAAAATGCATTCCTTGCCGCGAATAAGACTTGCTATAAGTACGCCCTTCTTTATCTTAAGATCACGTATCTTTTTGTCCGCAACCTCGCTTTTTTCGTTTATTGAAAAGGCAAGGGCCTCGGCCCTGTCGTTTGCAATTTTATAAAGCGCACGGATTCCGCTAGTCTCAGGCGCCTGCATAGACCTAGTAAATCTAATGAGTCCCTCGCTAAGAACTGTTCTAGGACTAACGATTGTTCCAAGATCGAGAGCGCCCTCAAAATCATTAAAAGTATCACCATTTATCTTGGTAACTATCTTGCCTACTTTTTGGGATTTTGCAAATAGCGATAGAAGAATGTTCGCTTCGTCGCTTCCGGTAAGACTTGCAACGCAATCGGCTACGCCAATGCCCTCTTCTACAAGAACTTCCTTGCTACATCCGTCTCCGCATACAATTGAAGCGCGGGGAAATTTTTCGGAAAGGTATTCACAGCGCTCTCTATTCTGCTCAATAATCTTAACGCGCATTCCGGTTTCAATCAATGCTCCTGCAAGATACTCGCTTATCCGGCCTCCTCCAATTATTAAGACAGAACGAAGGTGCGTATCTATTCCGAGTTTGCGCATAAGTGCAGCTAAAGACTGTCTTAGTCCGGTAAAGAAAGCTACGTCTCCTACTTCAAAAGCAGTATCTCCTCCGGGAATTACCACATCCCCGCCTCTATCTATTGCGCAGGCAAGAACATTCAGTTTCATCTCCTTGGATAGATATGCCAGTTTTACGCCTGCGAGCGGCGAACCCAGTTCAATTCTTACTCCCACTATATCCATAAAGGTATTTATTGTCTCGACGTGCTCTGCCCATGGGTAGCGAAGACATCTTGCGATTTCTTCGGCGGTTTCAAGTTCCGGATTGACTAAAACGTCAATTCCGAGAGTATCGCTTAAAAAATCCGACTGGGAAACATAAATCGGCTCTCTGACGCGGGCGATTGTCTTTTTAGCCCCGAGAGCTTTGGAAATAAGAGAGCAAAAGATATTACTCTCATCGTTGCACATTGTTGCAAGGACTATATCTGCAGCAGGCACGCCGGCCTGTTTCAATATGTCCGCAGAAGAACCATTGCCGACTATACCTAGAACATCCAATCCGTTTACTAGAGCTTGAACCACCGTAGGATTGTTATCTACGACTATAATATTCTGTTGTTCGGCCGAAAGTTGTTTTGCTATATTGCCGCCTACTCTTCCAGCCCCTACAATAACTAGATTCATCAAAAGTAATTTTATATCACTAATACATTAAAGTCAAGCCATAGCATATGATAAAGAACTGTTCATTGTCCTTTTTGTACTCAAAAAAATGGACCCAAGCATACATAAAACTCGGGTCCTTAGTAGTGGCACATACAATTAATTTACTGCCAATTAGCCGTTCTTTTTATACGGACGGGCTTGGATCAACGGCCTCACTCCAATGAGCATATATTGTGGTCGCTCCGGTTATCGTGAGCGGGAACGTTATTTCCGTTCCCCCGCTAGCTCTAGTATACCATCCATTAAACGCGTATCCGGTTCTAGAAGGATCTGCGGGCTTGTTTAGCGTTCCTCCGTTTGCTATCTCCTGAGTCGCAGCTGCCGGCGCTCCGGTATAGTTATAATTGATTGTTACGGTATACATCACTGGGCTCCATTTAGCATATAATGTCGTCTCTGCAGTTATAGCAGATGTTTCGAAGTTATATGGATTACCTGACCCGTTAGCTCTAGTATACCATCCATCAAACGTGTATCCACTTCTTTGAGGATCCGCGGGTTTATCTACCTTTCCATTACGCACTATTCTCTGAGTTGTCGCTGCAGGTGCACCTGTGTAGTTTAGATCAAATGTTACAGTGAACTTTATCACATACCCCTGTTGCTCAGGCTCAGGCTCGGGCTCTGGTCCAAAACAACCGACCAAAGCAAAACATGTCAAAATCATCATCAATGATAAAATTGACACAGCAAAAAACTTGAATTTCTTCATTGTGTATTCCCTCCCTTTAATTAAACTCATTATAACAAAGAATCCATTTTTGTCAAGGTTTGCCAAAAAATAAATATGCTTTTCAAGCAAATATTTTCTTGTCTTAAACACGTGGTGTATAAAACTACAATTATTTGTCTCTTTCCGCTCAAATAAATTGACTTTGCGTTTTTTCAGTGATAAACTTGCACCATAATAAAGAATTTTTAAAGAAGTAACTTTTATATGATAGTTTCTGTGTTAACAAAAAATTATTATTGGCGTCGATTTTTCTTTACCGAATCAGGTATTTTATGAGGTAAGGCTAATTTGCGATGCGGTTATTTTTAAATCAGAAACGATTTTTAAGATTTAACCGGGTGCGGCAAGGTTAACCTGCCTGCACCCTTTTCTTTTTTATATAGACTCGGAGGATAAATATAAATGGTAGTAGCACTTAAATCCAATGTGGCAAAAGAAAAACAGGACCAGCTCGTAGACTGGTTCAAAAGCATGGGACTCGGCGTTCATATTTCGACCGGAGAGTACCAGACAGTAATAGGTTTAATTGGCGATACAAGCAAAGTAGATATTGACCTGCTTAGCAGTCTTGAGATAGTAGCGTCCGTTCAGCGCGTTACGGAAACTTTTAAATGCTGTAATAGAAGATTCCATCCGGAAGATACAGTAATTGAAGTTGGAAACGTTAAAATAGGCGGCGGAAACTTTTGCATGATTGCCGGCCCCTGCTCTGTTGAAAACGAGGACCAAATTGTCGGCATAGCAAAAGCCATTAAAGAAGCGGGAGCAAATATGCTTAGAGGAGGAGCTTTTAAACCAAGAACCTCTCCGTATGACTTTCAAGGTCTAAAGGCAACCGGCATCGAACTGCTTAAAATAGCAAGTAAGGAGACTGGCCTA
>JAGCYK010000125.1 GCA_017960845.1 Clostridia bacterium
CACTTGTTGCCTTTCTTGCCGCGATCTATTTTGCAATAATACCTCACGAGATTGCGCATGCGCTTGTTGCGAAATGGAATGGTGACGATACTGCAAAAAATATGGGCAGACTTTCTATGAATCCGCTTGCGCACCTAGATATCGTCGGATTTATTATGCTATTATTAGTCGGCTTTGGATATGCCAAACCCGTTCCGGTAAATCCGAATAATTTCAGCAATCCTAGAAAGGGGATGTTTCTAGTAAGTATTGCGGGAGTAACATATAATATAATCGCATCTTTTGTTAGTTACTTTTTTTGTGCGCTTCTTTTATTCTTTCAACTAAATTATTGGTCACTAAGTTCTGATTTAGCAGTTTACACTTTTTCATTTTTTTATAGTTTCTTTTTAACATCTTCAAAAATTAATATACTGCTGTTTCTATTTAATATTTTGCCAATAGGTGCTCTAGATGGATTAAAAATACTCGCTTCGTTTACCCGGCCGGGTAATACAGTGGTAAACTTCTTCTATAGGTATGGCAACTATATACTGATGATACTTATAATTCTCCATATTGCCACTGATAGATTTGCAGAATACGAAATAGTGCAATATTTTGATTTGCGTGGGCTTTACATATATAATGTTACTAATTATATTTTTGGATTTTATAGTTGGCTATTCGGACTAATATTCGGATTAGGGGCATAGTTTCATTCCTTGGCTTTCATATAATTATTTAAAAATGAGGTTTTATTAAAAGTGGCAAAAGAAGAAGATAACATTCTTGAAAATCCGGACGGAGTTTCGGACGATGCAATAGACGAGGGTGGAACCGGGTATCATGTCAGCCTGGATGTTTTCGATGGCCCTCTTGATCTTCTTCTTCGCCTTATAAAACTAGCAAAAATAGATATCAAGGACATTTTTGTTTCAAACGTAACAGAGCAGTATCTCTCTTTTATGGAGGGACTTGATGAACTAGATATGGATAAGGCAACCGACTTCATTTTAATGGCCGCTACTTTAATAGAAATTAAGGCGAGAGAAATCATTCCCAAGCCTGAAACCACAGAAGAAACTGATGAAGAAGATGCAAAAGCCGAACTTATTAGAAAGTTAGAAGAATACGAGTTATATAAACAGGAAACCGAAAAATTAAAAGAAAAAGAAACGGTTTCAGCTTGGTTTAGACTGCCAGACCCGAATCTAGCGGATGAAACAGTCGTCATTAAAGATATGACGATGGATGGAATACTAGCAGCGCTTAAAAAAATATATGCTCGAGCTGAAAAGAAAAGTGCTGAGATACTAAGCAAAGAAATTGTTAGAGACCCTTTTACAGTAGAAGAGAAACAGGCTTTCATACAACACGTTATAGATGAAAAATTGAAAATAAAGTTCATTGAACTGTTTGACGAAGACGCAACAAAAAACGAAGTCATTACGACTTTCCAGGCGCTACTTGAACTTATGAAGTCTCAATACATTGTTGCCGAGCAGGATGAAACTTTTGACGACATATTTATTACTAAAAAGATGGATGGAGATAATAGCTGATGGAACTTGAAAAAATAGATTATGTATTGGAATCCCTCTTGTTCCTTTCAGGAGATCCTTTGAGCATTTCTGCTATCGCTGACTCGCTTGAATTTCAAAAAAGTGAAGTGCGCGCGAGCATCAA
The DNA here is from genome assembly GCA_017960845.1 of Clostridia bacterium. GTDB lineage: Bacteria > Bacillota > Clostridia > Christensenellales > Pumilibacteraceae > Protoclostridium. Next base: position 1,669 of record JAGCYK010000125.1, read on the forward strand.
AAGGCTAAAGGAGAAGTATTCAGGAGACTGCGGAATACACCTTATAGAGTACAATGGGAAGATCCAGTTTTCTACAAACCCAAAATATGAAAAAGAAGTGACGAAGATTCTTTCTCCCATTAGAGAGAAGGAGCTTTCAAATGCGATAATGGAAACTGTATCAATTATTGCGTATCGTCAGCCCGTTACTAAACTTGAGGTAGAATCTATTAGGGGCGTAAACTGCGATTATGCTATGCAGGCTCTTTTAAAGTACAATCTCATAGAAATAGTAGGAAAAAAGGACTCGATTGGGCATCCTAATCTTTATGGCACTACGGATGAATTCCTTAAAAGGTTTAGAATCGAAAAAATCGAGGATCTGCCAGATTACAACGAGCTCATAGAAAAGATTCAGCAGATTGCAACAAGAGACTCTCAGGTTGAGGGACTTTACAATGAGTTTGAAATACCTGATGAGCAGCCCCCAGAGTTTTTAGAAGGAGAGGATGCTCAAGCAATTTCTGCGCCTCCGGTTGTGGAAAAGGAAGAAGAGAAATAAAGGTATATAGTAAAAGAGTTAGGGGATGTCTGATTAAAAAGGCATCTCTTTTTTTTGCTTAAATGGCTATTGACCGGTAAAGAATAGGAATAATTTCAAGTTAGTTAAAATGCTTTTTATTCTTATATCATTTGCCTAAAACTAAACCGGTTTGCTATAATATATAGCGAGATGCGAATCAATAAATATCTTGCCGAATGCGGACTAGCAAGCAGAAGAAAAAGCGAACAATTTGTTTTGGACGGAATGGTTTCAGTCAACGGAAAAGTTGTTAGAGACCTATCTTTTGTTGTTGAAGCGGGCGATGTCGTATCGGTTAATGGCGAAATTGTTTCCCCAAATAAAGACCATGTTTATCTAATGCTTAATAAGCCCAAGGGATGCGTCACGACTGTTTCTGACGACAGGGGAAGAAAAACAGTTATGGATATAGTCTCAAAAGATTTCGCAGAGGTTCGTTTATTTCCTGTGGGTAGACTTGACTATGACACTGAAGGACTTTTAATTCTTACTACCGATGGCGATTTATGCAATAGATTGACGCATCCAAGCCTTGCAGTTACAAAAACATATCTAGCTAAAGTCGAAGGACAAGTTAGCGAATCTGATCTAAATAAACTCCGTGCAGGCATAGAAATTGATGGAAAAATGACATCAAAATGCAAATGCAAGATAAAAGGATTCGATGCAGACAAAAAAATTACTCAGGTTGAGATAAGAATTTCCGAGGGAATGAATCGTCAGGTTAGAAAGATGTTCGAGGCCATTGGAAAGAGTGTCGCTTTCTTAAAAAGAGTTGCAATTGGCGACTTAAGACTTAGGGGAGTCGATAGGGGCGGATACAGAAAACTCAGCCAAGAAGAAGTTGAATATTTAAAACGCTTATAATATTTTTGAAAACCATTTTTGACAATGTTATTTGTTTGTCAATTTGGTTTTTTTTTAGTAATATTTATACTGAAATTTTTCCAAACATTGGAGGTTAATAGATGAGTTTAGACTTAAACAGTATGCTTAAATCGTATGAGTCTGCAACAAAGAGCGTTCGTGCTACTTTTGCTGCGGTTCTTGATGCTGATTCATTCGTTGAACTTGATGCTTTTATTACCGGCGAAAACGAACTCGGAGAGCCTACCGGAGAGGGAGTCGTAAGTGGATTTGCCTCAATAGGGAGCAAGGATGTAGCAGTTCTTGCGACTAATCCGGATGTGTTCGATGGCGGTATTTCCGCACTTGGCGCTAAAAAGGCAGAAAGAATTATTTCAAGAGCAATTGAATCCGGTCTTCCTTTGGTTTCATTCATTGATACCACTGGCGCTCGCGTTCTTGAAGGGATAGACGCGCTTGCAGGATTTGACAAAATCCTTGCTGGCTACGCTAGGGCTTATGGACAGATTCCGGTAATTACGGTAGTTAAAGGAAAGTGCTTCGGAATGCTTACATATTTATCCGGTATGTCAGATGCATTTATTTGCTACGAAAATGCAGAGGTTGCAACCACATCTCCGCTCATCCTTTCTACTAGCGGTTCTATTTCTTGCCTTGCAAGCGATATAGCTAAAAATGCCGGCTTTGTTACTAATATCGTTAAAGATGATGCCGAATGCAAAAAGGTTATTGATAGACTTGTTTCGTTACTAAATGACGAACTGGCAGATATAACAGAGGATGCTAATAGAGTTTGCAAAGGATTAAGCGCTAGTAGTGATGTTAGAAGCGTTTTAAATGAAGCATTCGATAAAAATTCTTCAATTGAAATGAAAGCATCTTCGGCCATAGAAGCGCTTACTGCATTCGCATCTCTAGATGGAGTGCCCGTTGCAGTTGTTGGCGTTGACGGTAAGCTTACTGCTAAAGGCGCATCGAAGATAACTGACTTTATCACAACGGCAGGCTCTATGGGAATGCCGATTGTTACGCTTGTAAATTCAACTGGCATAGTGGCAGATGCTAATCAGGAGTCTTGCTGCTTAGTAAGAAATGTAAGCGACCTTATTTATGCATATAACAATGTAAGCGTTCAAAGAATCGCTCTTGTAATGGGTAAAGCTGTAGGCGCCGCTTATTCAATCCTTGCTTCAAGAAGCATAAATGATTTCTGCCTTGCTTGGAATGGAGCATATATTGCTCCTTTTGATGGAGCATCAGCTGCGCGCCTTACGGAAGGTGAAGAGATAGCAAAGGCAAAAGACGTTGAGGCAGCAGAAAAGAAATTCGCTTCAATTTACGAAGCAGACAATTCAGCTTTATCAGCAGCAAGAAAGGGTTACCTTGACAATGTCATCCTGCCTAATCACACCCGCCAGTATTTAATTGCTGCGCTTCGCGCGATTTAATAGTGGGAGGTAGGAAGAATGTTGCTTAGCATGATTACTGACTACTCACTAGGAGAGTTCGCACTCTTTTCAGTGATAGGACTTTTAATAGTAGTTCTTGCGCTTGCTGTTTTGGTTTTGATTATAACCGGAATTTCAAAAATTTTAGGTCTCAAAATATTCTCCGGTGAAGCCAAGAAGGAAAAAAGGCCGGCTGAAACGACTCAGCCAGTTGTGGCAGCCGGAAGCGACGCAGAACTTGTTGCGGCAATTACCGCTGCGCTAAATGCATATTACGAGGTAAGTGAAGAAGAAACAGCTCCAGTGCCATTCGTAATCAGATCAATCAGAAAAAATTAACGGAGGAATTCGAAATATTATGCGTAAATTCAATGTTGTTGTAAATGGAAATTCATACTCAGTCGAGGTTGAAGAAGTTGGTGGAGCATCCGCTCCCGTTTCAGCTCCGGCTCCTGTTTCTGCACCCGCTCCCGCAGCAGCTCCCAAGGCTGCGCCTGCTGGCGGAACACCAGTAACCGCACCTATGCCCGGAGTTGTTAGAAAGCTTTCTTTAAGCGACGGAGCATCCGTACAGGCTAATCAGACAGTTATGGTAGTTGAAGCTATGAAGATGGAAAATGATATAGTTTCAAGTGCGGCTGGAACAATCACTTACAATGTTAAAGTAGGCGATAAAGTCGAGACAGGAACAGTCCTTGCTTATATTAAATAAGAAGCGGAGGAGTGTGTAATAATGAACTTAGGTGAAATGCTACTTAACCTGTATGAGAGTTCGGGCGTAGCTCAGTCTCAATGGCAGAACTATGTTATGCTTATTGTGGCATTCGTACTCTTTTATCTGGCAATAGTGCGTAAATTTGAACCGCTGCTTCTTGTTTGTATTTCATTCGGCGTTTTGCTAGCGAATATACCGGGAGCTTATGAAGAACTTCATCATTCTCCTATATATGAGCTTACGGCTGACGGCGAGCTTATAACGCAGCAGGCGGGCGGTTTATTCTATTATCTATCCAAGGGCGTAGAGTGGGTAATATTCCCTCCGCTTATTTTCCTAGGAATTGGCGCTATGACGGATTTCGGTCCGCTTATTGCTAACCCCAAGAGTTTGCTTTTAGGTGCTGCAGCTCAGCTCGGAATATTTGTAACGCTCTTCTTTGGTTATTTTCTATTTGACAGTTCGACGCTTGCGGCTTCTGTTGCAATAATAGGAGGAGCTGACGGACCTACAGCCATATATGTAACCACGACACTTGGCGAGGCGGACAACTTAGGAGCGATTGCTATAGCAGCTTACTCATATATGGCGCTTATCCCGGCAATTCAGCCTCCTATAATGAAATTGTTCACAACGAAGAAAGAAAGACAGATTCGTATGAAACAGCTTCGCACTGTATCACGCACTGAGAAAATTATATTCCCGATACTTGTTACTGTACTAGTTGGATTGCTTCTTCCTAGCGCACTTCCGCTTCTTGGAATGCTTATGCTTGGAAACTTGTTTAAAGAATGTCTTGTTACCGATAGACTTTCTGACGTTGCTTCAAATGGGCTTATAAACGTTGTTACAATTTTCCTTGGCACATGCGTAGGTTTCAAAGCAGTAGGAACCACATTCCTAGATCTTCAGACTCTTGGAATAATAGTTCTTGGACTTGCAGCTTTCTGTTTCGGAACAATGGGCGGACTTCTTCTTGCGAAGTTCATGAACCTGTTCCTAAAAGAAAAAATCAATCCGCTTATTGGTTCTGCTGGAGTTTCAGCGGTTCCGATGGCAGCGAGAGTATCTCAAAATGTAGGACGTATGGAATGTCCGGACAACTATCTCCTGATGCATGCAATGGGACCCAATGTTGCCGGAGTTATAGGTTCCGCAGTAGCTGCGGGAATTCTGATTTCCATTTTCGGTTAAAATTCGGAGGATAAATTATTATGGCAAAAAGACCAGTAAAAATAATGGAAACTATACTTCGTGATGCTCATCAGTCGCAGGCTGCGACAAGAATGAGAATCACTGATATGCTTCCTGTTGCTGACAAACTTGATAAAATCGGTTATTACGCACTTGAAGCATGGGGCGGAGCTACATTTGATTCCTGCATCCGCTTCCTTGATGAAGATCCTTGGGAAAGACTTATAACTCTAAGAAAAGCAATACCCAATACTAAACTTCAAATGCTTCTTCGCGGACAAAACCTTTTAGGTTATCGTCACTACAGCGATGACGTAGTTAAAGCATTCGTTGATTTAACTGTTAAAAACGGAATAGACGTTCTTAGAATATTCGATGCGCTTAACGATATTAACAACCTTCAAACAGCAATTGAGGCTACAAAAGAGGCAAAAGAAAAGTATGGTAGAGGCGCAGTTGAGGCAGCTCTATCTTATACAACAGGCCCTGTTTACGATAATTCATATTATGTAAATAAGGCAAAAGAGCTAAAGGCAATGGGTGCGGATATAATCTGCATAAAAGATATGGCAAACCTTCTTAAGCCATATGCTGCATATGATCTTGTATCAGCTCTTAAAGATGCTGTTGATCTTCCCATTCACATCCATACGCATAATACTGCCGGAATAGGCGATATGACCAATCTTAAAGCAATCGAAGCAGGCGCAGATATAGTTGATACAGCACTTTCTCCTCTTGGAAACGGAACGAGCCAGCCGGCTACCGAATCTTTAGTAGCTACTCTTCAGGGAACTGACTACGATACTGGAATTGACCTTAAAAAACTAAACGAGCTTACGGTATATTTTAGAACAGTAGCAGAAAGACTCAAGAAAGATGGCGTATTATCCGAAAAAGTGCTTAAGGTTGACGTTAATGCATTGATTTATCAGGTTCCTGGCGGAATGCTTTCAAATCTTATTAACCAGCTTAAAGAGCAGGGAAAGAGCGAAAAACTCGAAGAAGTGCTTTCAGAAGTTCCAAATGTTAGAGCAGATCTTGGATATCCTCCTCTAGTAACTCCATCAAGCCAGATTGTTGGAACTCAGGCCGTATTAAACGTAATAATGGGTGAAAGATACAAGATGGTTACGAAAGAGACGAAGGGCATTGCAAGAGGCGAGTACGGAAGACTTCCCGTTGAGCCCAATCCTGAGGCAATCAAGAAGATTCTCGGCGACGAAAAACCCATCAAGTATTCACCGCATGACCTTCCTCCTGAGCTTGATAAGCTTAGAACCGAGCTTGGCAAGTACTATGAAAAAGACGAAGACGTTCTTACATACGCACTCTTCCCGCAGGTTTCAATGCCTTTCTTCCAGAAGCGTTATGCGAAACATCACGGCGTAGATACTGCTATTTTTGATAAAGAGGGCATTCATCCCGTATGAGGATATTGCTCGTAAGCGATGACGGAATAGACTCTGCAGGACTAAATGTGCTTGCGGAGTCTTTATCCTTGAAACATGAAATATTTATTATAGCGCCTAAGAATAAGCGCTCGTGCGCGTCGCAGTCCATATCTCTCGGAGAAATATCTTACGAAACACAAAACCCTGGCAAATTTAAACTAAAAGTAGCTATAAGCGGCTCTCCAGCCGATGCTGTAAAGCTAGCTGTCCTATACTTTATGAAAGATAATCTGCCGGATGCTATAATATGCGGAATAAACGATGCTTCTAATCTAGGTGCCGAAATTATGTACTCTGGAACGGTCGGAGCTGCTTTTGAAGGAGCATATCTTGGCCTTCCTGCTGTAGCCGTATCAATGGCAGATAAGAATTTTACAGAAGGATTTTATCTAGCAGCTAAGTTTATCCAGGAATATTTAGATAAACTTCGACTTAATAATTTGCCGAAGAACTCGGTTTTGAATATAAACCATCCGGCTTGCCCGTCAAAAGGCGTTAAGTTCTGCAAGACATATGTTCACTATTATACTGATCATTATGTTAGTCTCGGAAAGAACAAACTAAAACTAGAAGGGAATCCCATATTCGATATTCACCCTGATAGTGACGTTATGCTATGCAACTCCGGGTATATTACATTATCTTTGTTATCACTAAATAGAAACGATGACATTTTCTTTGAGAAATATAAGGAATTAGTAGGAGATATACTTGATTAGGCTTGGTATTATAGGCGGAGGCGCGGCTGGAATGGCCGCAGCAGCATTTTCCTCTGCCGGAAGTGTAACTTTAATAGAAAAAAACGAAAAACTCGGTAAGAAAATGTATATAACCGGGAAAGGGCGCTGCAATGTTACGAATAATTGCGCGCTTTATGAGTTTTTTCCGAACATAATACACGGCGAAAAATTTATGATGAGCGCGCTTAACCGCTTTTCTCCGGCTCAGTTAATGGAGTTTTTGGACTTAAACGGAACGAAATGCAAAGTCGAGCGAGGCAACAGAGTATTTCCTTTTTCAGATAAAGCAAGTGATGTGACTAAAGCTTTTTCAAAAGCTATTAATAAAGTTGGCGTCGACGTAAAACTAAACACTAATGTTACTAGTATAGAAAAGCGCGGAGACGCGTTTATAGTTAAAACTAGTGAAGGTACTTATGAGTTTGATAGACTTATAATAGCTACCGGTGGAGTTAGTTATCCTTTGACCGGTTCGACCGGAGACGGATACCGATTTGCTAAAGAGTTTAATCATAGTATGATCGAGCTTTGTCCGGCTCTAAGCGCCATTGAGATTAAAGAAAAACTAGAAAAGCTTGAAGGCGTTTCTCTAAAAAATGTTAGACTCTCATTTGGAGAGGGCAAAAACAAAATATCCGAATTCGGAGAAATGCTTTTTACATCCAACGGAATCAGCGGCCCAATTGTACTTACAATGTCTAGTAAAATAAATAGGCTTAGCCCCGAAGGAAAGACTCTATATATAGATTTTAAGCCGGCTTTAGCCCCGGAAGTGCTTGATGAAAGACTCTACTCGGATTTTAGAGTTAGCCCGAATAAAAATATATCCAATATTATGACCGGGCTTGTGCCGGGAGCGCTTATTCCGTTTATTCTAAGATTAGCTAACTTAAGCGGACAAGAAAAAGCGAACTCCATTTCACGAGAATCAAGGCTTAGACTTGGCTACTCTTTAAAATATTTCCCGGTTACAATTCTTAGGCTTGCACCTATTAGCGAAGCAATAGTGACGAGTGGGGGGATAAAACTCGACGAGATTAACCCTTCTACTATGGAAAGTAAGAAGTGCTCCGGATTATACTTTGCCGGAGAGTTGCTTGATATTGACTGTCTAACTGGTGGATTTAATTTGCAGTGCGCAATTTCGACAGGAAGACTTGCGGGAATATCCGCTTCAA
>JAGCYK010000126.1 GCA_017960845.1 Clostridia bacterium
AAAAAACCACAAAATCAAACCGCTTATGTCATATTTGTGCTTAGTATTTAGCCCTACTTCTTCCGCTAAAGAAAAAACTGAAAAAACAACCAAGGGAACATTTATATATGCAACATAATGACAACAAAACACAAAACAAAGAAAATAATATTGATGCTACTCAAATTAAAAAAGAAAGTAATGCACCAATTAAGCATCGTCATTTGCTTTTTATGATTTTACTGGCACTTTTGATGCTACTAACTGTAGCCGCAATCGTATCAACCAGTGTAGTTATTCTAAACCGAACAACAAGGGAGCATCGTACCCTTATTATTGAGCACACCGCTAAACTTGCGGCCACATATATTGATGGAGATCTTGTGGATGGGTGGATGGAGAATGGAAAGGACGCTGCCTACGAATCCACTGCGGATACACTAGAAAGTATACTAAGGAACATTCCTTATCTTCAGTATCTTTATGTTTACCAGATAAAAGAAGACGGATGTCACGTCGTTTTTGACTTTGACTCCGTTGATGAAGAAACTGGCGAAGTTGTAGAAGCAAGTGACTTTGGCGATCTCATTGAGTTTGATGAGAGCTGGGAGGAGTTAGTTCCCACGCTTCTTGCTGGGGGCAGTGTTGAAACCCTTGAAACCGTTGACACGTATGGCTGGCTGCTGACTCGCTACGAACCTATTTATGATTCTACCGGAAAATGTGTATGTTACGTCGGTGCAGACTTATCAATGAAGGGCGTGCACAATTATGTGACTAACTATGTCATTCTGATTACAGTCATTGCCGCTGTTTTTCTAGCCGGCTGCATACTGCTTGGAATGCGAATTTACATTGGCGCGCGTCGTGCAGATCAAATGGAGAGTCTAATAGAGAGACAGAAACGAGATAAAGAACTTACGCGTGAAATTATTGAAGCCTTTGCAAAAGTCGTAGACTTAAAGGATGCCTATACTCAAGGTCATTCGTTCCGTGTGGCTAAATATACCGATATGCTCGCAAGGGAGTTAAATTGCGATGAAGAAACGATAGAAAAGTACCATAATATCGCCCTTATGCATGATATAGGTAAGGTTGGCATTCCAGACAGCGTTCTTAACAAGCCGGGTAAATTGACTGATGATGAATACGGCTTAATTAAATCCCATACGTCTCGAGGCTACGATGTGTTAGAAAATATCAGCCTTATGCCTGAAATCGCTATAGGTGCACAAGCCCATCATGAGCGCCCGGACGGAAAGGGATATCCGCTTGGACTAAAAGAGTCGGAGATACCACGCGTTGCTCAAATCATAGCGGTAGCCGATTGCTTTGATGCGATGTATTCAAATCGTCCATATCGCTCACGAATGAACTTCGAAAAAGTTGTTTCTATTATAAAAGAAGCATCCGGCTCGCAGCTGACGCCAGATGTAGTAGATGCATTTCTTCGACTAGTAGAAAAAGGTGAGTTTAGAGCTCCTGATGATTTTGGAGGCGGAAGCACGGAGTCTATAGAGAATATCCGTAATGATAAAAAAGAGTCTTAAGGTTCATTAAAAAAACAATTATAAAGAAATATAAAAAGAACAAATAACAATTGATTAGAAATGTTAGACACGCAAAAGCATAAATCTTTCTCTTATTTAGCGATTGCAAAGGAGTAGCGTCTATGATTCCTGAGTACATTAATGACTGGCTGACAATTATTGAGCAAATGAGCAACGACAATACTTATAAACTTGCTTGGGGCCGTGCCATAATCGAATGCGTAAAATTTGATGATTATATAGTCAAAGGTGATACGGCCGAAATATCTTTCGATGATATTGCGCTAAGAATGCTTAAATATTATTGGAATCAATTGTTCTTTTTTAAGTTAAAGCAATCTCCATACAAAGATAAAGACCCTGTTATTTGCAAAGATACCGAAAAGCTTATAGAAGCATATAAGGATAATACAAAATCCACAATACCGGTTTGGTTTGATGTGGCTCAAGAGCATTTTACTAAGTTCGATAAAGAATTATTCGACCGCACAAGGAAGCATATTTCAAAAACTTTGCATGAGAATGTTTGCTGGAGATTTAAAAACATCCCTAGTAGAGAAGTCCCCATTTACGACTACCAAAGAAATGTTTCAAATATTATCATTGGAAAAGACGGGGTAAAAGCACTGAAGGATTATTCTATAATCATTTCAAAATTACTCAATTATAAGTGGGCTCAGCTCCTAGAAAAGTAGAATTATGCTCCCAAAATATGTTCTAAGGTCAGTGGCATATCCGAAGCTAAGCTAAAAAGAAGTAGTTTGAGTAAATATAAAGAAGAACTACTGAAAGAGTTTATGGGAAGTGAGCCGAGAGATTTCTATACAGGAGAAATCTTACCTAAAGATAATATATCTGTTGACCATGTAATTCCTTGGAGTTTTATGTACTCCGATGATATTTGGAACCTAGTAATAACAAGTAGACCAGTTAACTCTGCTAAATCAAACTCTATTCCTTCAAGCGATGTAATAGAAAAGTTAAAAGAGAGAAACAATGCTCTGGACAAACTACTGACAGGGGCATTTAGAATGACAATGGATGAGGCAATTAGAAACAATTATGTCGATAAATTCTATTACCAAAGCAAACTCTAATAAAGAATACTATAGCAAGTATTATCGCGAGTATATAGAAAGCACAAAAAATGCAGATATGTCAAAGCTATACGATTTTTTCTTTAGACATACATACAACGATACAGAAAAGATTATGGATTTAGGTTTTGGTAGCGGAAGGGATTCACTATTTTTTAAATCAAGGGGGCTACAAGTTACTGCAATAGATCCAACCGAAGAGTTTTGCATAAGGGCTAAAGAATTAGGCATAGAAGATGTTAGATGCACTTCAGCTCAAGAATTAGATTTTAATGGCGAGTTTGATGCTATATGGGCATGCGCATCGCTGCTCCATGTTCCATCAAAGGAATTAAAAGATGTATTTAAAAGATGTTATAAGGCCTTAGACAGCGCAGGAATAATGTATTGCTCTTTTAAATATGGGGAATTTGAAGGATATAGGGACGGAAGATATTATACGGATTTAAATGAAGAGTCATTGCGCCAGCACATTAAAGGAAGTGGCTTTGAACTAATTGATGCGCTTGTCACTATAGATGTTAGGCCAGATAAAGAAGATAGATGGCTTAATGTAATTCTCAACAAGTGTGTAACATAAGGCTCTAAAAAAGTGAGGATAGAGATGAACAAGATGATAGCAATTTGCGGTCTTAACTGTGAAAAGTGTGATGCATATTTAGCTACAAAAAATAATGATGAAAAGCTCCGCGAAATAACCGCAAAAAAGTGGAGCGAACTGAATGGAGTAGATATCCAGCCCAAAGATATTAACTGCGAAGGGTGCCGGGCTAATGGCGTAAAAACTGTCTACTGCGAAAATCTCTGTGAGATAAGGCAATGCGCACTGAGTAAAGGCATTCAAACCTGTAAGGAGTGCTCTAATATTAAAATATGTCAGAAACTAGCGCCAATTATATCTACCAGTAAGGAAGCAAGAAAAAACCTTAAACTAGATGGTTAATGGGAAAAAGCAATCTAGTAATAACCCACTTAGTCAAACACTTAAAAGGAAATAATAAATGGAAATATCATTAACAAGAAAAATCATCTCATATATCTTAAAGAGCATTGTCATTATATGCGCTGTAACTGGCACAATCATGAGCGCTTCAGTCGGAAGAGATACGTTTATGGGCGGAGCCGGCGTATTTATGTATTTTACCATTCAGTCTAATATAGCAATTGCTCTAGTTTGCTTGGTAGGAGCTTTCTTCCTTATTAAAACCACCTATATAAAAAACATTTGGTTTGTAATTAAGTTTGTTATAACAATTTCAATCACGCTAACAGGTGCTGTCCTTTGCTTTGTTTTAGCTCCAACTCTAGGCTCCTTTGCCTGGATTCCATATAACGTACTAACGCATGTGGTTGTTCCATTATCCGCTATAGCAGACTTTTTTGTTGTAGGCGTTTATGGTAATATAAAAAAGATTAGCATCCTTTATGTTACTATTCCGCCGCTTCTTTACGTTGTATATGCCGGAATTGGCTATGTAGCCGGCTGGGAGTTTATGCCGGGAGTTAATTATCCGTATTTCTTCCTTAACTGGGGAAGCCCGGCCGGAGCATTCGGCTTTTCGAGCGAGCTTCCGTTTATGGGCTGCGTGTGGTGGATAGTAGCGCTTTTAATGTTACTTGTCGGCTTAGGCTACCTATATCTATTCATAGTAGACCTAATGAAAAAAAGATTATCAAAAGAAAATTAGGCTTAGCATCCAATTAAAGTACTAGCCTTTTAGCAAAATAAGAGAAAAAAGAAATGAACCTATTTATAAACGCATGCATAAGATCAAACTCGAGAACCTTAGTTATAGCTAAGGCTCTAATGAACAAAAGCGGGGAAACTTTTAAGGAAAGAAAGTTATTAGATTATTCTTTTCCAAGAGTTGACGAAGAATATATCAATAATAGAGACAAACTCATTAGTGAAGGAAGGTTTGATAGCCCGCTGTTTGAGCTAGCTAGAGAGTTTGCTAGCGCTGACGAGATAATAGTGGCTGCACCTTTTTGGGACTTATCATTTCCCTCATTACTCAAGCAATATTTCGAAATAATTAACGTAATAGGTATTACTTTTGTCTATTCTAGTGAAGGCATTCCTCTAGGACTATGCAAGGCTAAAAAGCTAACTTATGTAACGAGCGCCGGTGGGGATTATTTTCCGGAAGAGTTTGGGTATGGATATATCAAGGCTCTAGCACAAAATTTTTACGGAATAAGCGATGTAAGGCTAATAAGCGCGAGGGGGCTAGATATAGACGGGGCAAATGAGACTGAGATTATTAAAAATTGTATTGATGGTATAGAATAAGGAAGAACCGCTATGCAAAGCTAGCAAACTGCTTTATACTAATTGTTAGCATAAATAAACCCCTATATGATTAGAATCGCCCATTTTTAGGCGTTGTACATTGAACAATTGAAGGAAAATCAATGAACACGAAATATCCTATCATTTTAGTGCATGGACTCTTCGTAAAAGATGTAATGTTTCTCAAATCTTTCGGAAAGATAGATAAAAAGTTAGAAGAAAAAGGCTTCTTTATCTATAAAAGCAAGATTGGAGGAATGCAAAAAATAGAAGACAATGCGCTTATTCTTAAAAATGAAATTTTAGAAATCCTTAAGACAAAGGGTACAGATAAGGTCAACATTATAGCTCACTCTCAGGGCGGATTAGTCGCTAAATACGTAATTACTGAAATGGGCATGGGAGATAGTGTTGCCAGTTTAACCACGCTTTGTACGCCGCACAGGGGCACTCCTTTTGCCTCTGGGCTTGTTAAGCTTCCCCGGTTCCAGCGCAAGGTAGTCGAACTGTTCCTAAACCTTAATTTTAAAATCCTCGGAGATAAGAAACCTGATTCACTGAGTGTGGGAAAGGAACTTTCGGATAACCGATTAATGGAAGATAATTTTCCTTTTGATAAAATCTACGCTCAAAGCTATTCGGTGAAAATGGATAAGAGCAGTGAAGACCGGATGCTAGCAATCCCTTTTAACTATATCTTAAAACAAACAAACGGAGCAGATAACGACGGGCTTGTCCCATGCGAATCTGCAAAGTTCGGAGAGTATAAGGGGCTTGCTTTTGACGAGCCGTTTTCTCATTCACAAATCATAGATAATTGCGCTAAAAGAAAGCAAAAGAAGAAACTATATGGTTTTTATGAAAAAGTATGTAATGAGTTAGCTGATATGGGATTCTAACAGGTAAATTGAATCACATATTTTCAACCAGGGGGGACTAAAAATGGATAGCAGTTTAAGCAAAAGCGAAGAAGCACTACTAAGACTAAAAAATGGAAACGTCAAATACACTATATCCGGGTTTTTTACCGGAGAGATCGGGGAAAGAATAAGGAAAGAAACATTCGAGAATGGTCAAAAACCCTTTGCAGTAGTTATTTCATGCTCTGACTCGCGCGTCATACCGGAAGTGATCTTTTCCTGCGGCATTGGGGAACTTTTTGTCATAAGAGTGGCCGGGAACGTAGCTTTAGACACAGAAATGGCAAGCATAGATTACTGCGTTAACCATTTAGGAGTAAGTCTAGCTGTTGTACTCGGACACACAAACTGCGGCGCTGTTAAAGCTGCACTTAAAGGACATAATAGCGGGCTAGTTGCTAGAATAACGTCAGATATTCAAAAAGGGATAGGCCGAGAGCAGGACTACTGCTCAGCTAGCAAGCTAAACGTAAAATACCAGGCAGAAAAACTGCGAGAGGCTTTCCCTTCTATTAAAGTTGCTGAAGCTATGTACGACATAAATACGGGTTGCGTTAGCTGGCTTTAGTGGTTATAACGCATTATTAACTACTTGCATAATTATTCCATATCTTGTTTATTTAATAGTTTTTTGTTATATTTTTCATTTTTTTATGCACCAAGGTGCATATTTTTTTTGTTCAATAATTTGCAAAACCAGGCTGGTAAGAGTAAAATATTAGTATATAGTGGAAATGTTTTTTTATTGTCGAATAGTAATACTGGAGAAAATAACTGACAATGAGTTTAACAAAACGCAAAACAAATAAGAGAGGTTTTTCTTTACTAGTAATAATTGTTCCTGCTTTCCTGCTTCTGCTGGTTGCGCAGGTTTTAGTAATAGCCCTTATTATGAGTTTAAGCGGAAAAAGCAATAAACTATCCGAATCAATAAACAATTCCGGCGAATACATAAGCGATGCAACCGGGCTTTTAGCGGGCGTAAGCGTATTGTCTGAAACTTCTACATCATTTGTCGTTCAACCATTAAGGGGCAATGGAGAAGTTAGTGTAGGACCGCTCAATGCTTATGCTAGCGAGCTGCGTCAAGATAGAAGGGCAGAAGATGTTCTAGCTAGATTTGAGACATATGGCGTAGCTGATGACGTAATGGAGCATTTAAATGTCGCAGCAGAAAAGGCCGTATTTATGTTTGAGCGTCAGCAGCATGCATTAGCTTTAGTTGATGCTGTTTACGATTTTCCCGATACAACAGAGCTATCCAATCTAAGTCTACCTACGCTTCCTTCTAGCGAGCAGTCCTGGGATGACGATACAAAGCTGTCTAATGCTAGGGCTCTTCTTCTTGGAAACGATTACGGCAGTGCAAAATCAACAGTTTCGACAAACGTAACCCAAAGTATTGATTTGCTACGCGTTGACTCGGATGAACTTACTATAGCAATAACAAGCGAAATAGAAACGCTGAGGATTTCCATATGGATCGTTTCAGCTTCTATTGTGCTAATTCTAGTTTCAACCTGGATTGCAATTTATACCCAGCTCATTCGTCCTTTAAACCAAGGCACGCGCCTGATTGTAAGGAACAGCTATTTGCAGGCAAACAGGGGGCTTAAAGAGGTGCGCCTATTAGCTACGGCATATAACAACCTTCTAACTCGAAGAAACAATATGGATACATTGCTTCGCTCCGCCGCAGAAACTGACGTTCTAACGCAACTACCCAACAGATATGGTATGGAAAAGTATCTATCCGAGTATATGCAGGACCCTTCAGAGAAAAAGAACGTGGCAATATTCCTATTTGACTTAAACTACCTTAAACTGACTAATGACCGTGAGGGACATAGCGCAGGAGACGAACTGCTTAAGTCAGCAGCGCTATGCATATCCACTTGCTTTAAGTCAGAGAGTGAAAACAACTGCTTTAGAATAGGCGGGGATGAGTTCGCTGCATTCATCAAGGGTTTTGACCCTAAAAAGATTGAAGAACTAGAAGATAAGTTCGTTCAAATGCAAAAAGAGCATCATGTCAATATCTCTTGGGGACACGCATTTACCGAAACGTTTACGCCGGATTCTCTCGGCGCTCTAATGAGCCAGGCAGATAAAAAGATGTATATTCATAAAAAAGCAGTTCACGGAGATGACACCATCTAAAAGTGGTTTTAGCCTAGAGCGCATTGCTTATTATAGACAAGTCGGAGCATTCTTATGCAATATAGAAAAGATAAATACGGAAAGGACCTTTCGATTCTCGGATACGGATGTATGCGCTTCTCTAAAAAGGGTGGCGGCATAGACGTAGACAAAGCTGAAAAGGAGATCCTTAAAGCTTATGAAAACGGTGTCAATTATTTTGATACCGCTTATGTTTATTCCGGCAGCGAGGCTGCGCTCGGAGAGATTTTAAGTAGAAACAATCTCAGAGACAAAGTTAATATCGCGACTAAATTGCCCCAATATCTAATAGGTAATGGCGCAGGCC
>JAGCYK010000127.1 GCA_017960845.1 Clostridia bacterium
TAAAATCTGTTTTTTTGTGATTATCTTCATTTCGCAAGCACCTCATATGCTTGCTTGTTTTTATTGATCAATTCTTTCGATACAGCTAAGATTTCTTCGTCATCGACAGATACAGTACGACTCGTTTTGCGGATTGAGAAAGGAATACCACGATAATCAACTGCCGATTTCAAAAAAATCGTAATTGCAGAAGACATATTGAGACCAAGATCGGAGAAAAGGATCTCGGCGTTTCTCTTTAAATCCTCGTCGATCCTGATATTAAGATTTGTTGTTGCCATCCTTATATCCTCCCATATAAAATTTTCACTTATATCATACACATTTTCCGCTTAATTGTCAATACGTTGTAAAGAAATATTCATTACGTTATCTGCTGTTAAAAAAAAAGGATTACTACCTTTGTAAAAATAGTAATCCTATTATGGTGGAGCTGATGGGAATTGAACCCATGTCCGAACAACATCCTTCGAGACCTTCTACATGCTTATCTCATTCATTTGTTTAGCGATAATGCAATAGAACGAGCAAGTGCATTACCCCGAGGGCCATTTAATCCAACAGCAACTTGACCCTAATTGCAGTGGTTTTCACCTAATGACGCCAGTTTTGTGCCGGTGAACTCACAAAGTGACGGCGCTGCCCTCAGGCTGCGCAGGCAACAGGTCTAAAGCTTGTTGTCTTTACGTTATTGTTTGCATTTATGCATTTTTGCGTTTTTAGGAAGCCGACCCTTCCGCATGCTTATATCTCGGATTCCACTGCCCGTCGAAGCCAGACAGCCCCAAATGATTAGTATGTTGAATGATAGCAAAAAGGCGATGTTTAAGTCAATAGTTTTTTAAAAAAGCCTGTTTGTGATAAAAAAAACAACGTAAAACTAGGATTAGTGACAGTCTCTAAATATATGCGGATTGTTTATCTGTACTATAAATGGTATAATATATGAACTATTTAATGGAAGGGAATAAACAATAGTATGCCTCAATCGTATCAATCAATAGACCCGATAGAGATATATAAAAAGGAAGCACGCGAAGGAAATGGAGCTTCAGCGTTTACGCTTGGAGAGTGCTATGAGTACGGCTCGCCGGTCGAAAAGAATATGGACCTGGCGGTTTATTGGTATTCGGTAGCTGCAAAACTTGGAGAGGAAAGGGCTAGAATTTCACTTGAAAGGCTCTCGTTTAACGGCTTTGTTGCCGAAAAAAAGGAAGTTCAAGAACTTGGCGAAAAGGATGTGGCAGAAGTAGAGAGTGTAGCGATAGAAGCCGCGCCTGATAGCGTGGAAGCTAGACATGCGTTTAAGTATGCAAAAAGAATGGCCGGGACGGGAGACGCAGATTACGAGTACAGCCTCGGAACTTACTATATGGACGGCTACGGAGTTAAAGCCGATTCAAAAAAAGCCGCTAAGATGTTTAAAAAGGCAGCAAAGCAAGGCCTTGAGAACGCCCAGTATAGTCTCGCTAAATGTTACGAGACCGGAAATGGCATGAAACAGAACTTATCTAAGGCGTTTAAATGGTATAAAAAAGCGGCCGCGGCGGGCGTAACCGAAGCTGAGTCAAAATGCGGGATATTTCTAGCAGAGGGCACAGGCACAAAAAAGAACGTTAAGCAGGCCTGCGTTTGGCTATCAAAAGCGGCAGAAAAAGGAAATGCTGAGGCAGCCGAAATGCTTAGAGTTATTTATAGCGAAAAATACGCAGAAAGTACGAAATAGCAGCGCTTAAAGTTAAAAGCACTGCTATTATATTTATATAGATAATTAGTTATTTAGATTGTTTTTTTAAGCAAAGCAACCGCGCTTGATGCGATGCCTTGTTCGTTTCCTATTATTCCTAGTTTCTCGGTTGTAGTTGCGCTTATATTAACAGCTTCAGTTTCTATTTCAAGTAGGTTAGCTAAAGACTGCCTTATCTTAGGGATTATGGGCGCCATCTTAGGTTTTTCTGCCATTATGACGCCCGAAATGCTTTGCACTTCGTAGCCGGCGGCAATTATTGTCTCTTTGACAGATGCAAGCAGTTTCATGCTACTGATTCCTTCGTAAGCCGGGTTTGTGTCCGGGAAAAGCACGCCTATATCCGGAAGTCCGGCAGCAGAAAGTAGGGCATCCATTATGGCATGCGTTAAAACGTCAGCGTCGCTGTGACCTAGAAGCCCTTTGTCAAAAGGAATTTCCACGCCTCCTAAAACGAGTTTTCTTGACGTGGTGAACCTATGCACGTCAAAACCTGTGCCTATTTTATAATTATCCGATAAAGACATTAGATCTTCTTTGGTGGTTATTTTCTTATTTTTATATTCTCCCATTATGAGCACGGGTGAAAAGCCAGCCTTAATATATACGGCGGCATCATCGTCGTAGCTTCCGCTGATCCTAGAGTATGCGCTGACTATTTCGCTTCTTCTAAAAGTCTGAGGGGTCTGAATATTAATTGTATCTGCCTTTAAAGGGGATGAGATGAGTTTAGCGTCCTGATAAATTCTAATAGTGTCTACGCTTGGCACTGCGGCGACAGCTCCGCCGAACTCAGCGGCGGCATATAGGCTTCTATTTATTAAAGAGGGAGTAACAAACGGACGCGCCCCGTCATGAATAGCAACGATCTCGGCGTCCACAGGAACAGCCTTAAGTGCGCTTCTAACGCTATCTGTTCTGGTTTGACCGCCAAAACAAATAATAGCGGGCTTGCTTAAAACAGCAGTCCTTTTTTTAATTTCTTCCTCTTCACCACTAGCGCAGGCTATGACCAAACTGCTAACTAAACTCTCGTCAAAAGCGGTCAGCGTTTTTGTTATGACATCAGTTTCGCCGCTTCGATAGAACATCTTGTTGTAACCAAGCCCGGTTCTTAGGCCTAGCCCCGCGCAAAGTATAACCGCGCAACTGTTTATGCCTTTTAGCCTTTGAGCAACTTCGATGTCTCCTGGAATCTCCGCAAAATTATCCGATGATTTCATATAGAGTCGATGCCTCCTTTGCCGATACTTTTTCATTAAGACTTTTTACGACAAACACGACATCGCCGCTTTTTAATGAAATTGTCACGACGTCTCCGATTTTAATGTTATACGCAGGTTTAACCGCTCGGCCGTTTACGCTCACTTTTCCTTCGCTGCAGGCTTCGCACGCTACGGTTCTTCGTTTTAAAAGTCTTGATATTTTAAAGAATTTATCTATGCGCATTCTCCGAAGAATATACCACAACAAAAGTATTAATGCAAGATTGACTTTGCTTATTTCTTGACAAAAGAAAAGTCCTTTGAATATAATCATTGAGTATGAAAAAGCGTTTGATTGCCTTAATTTTAACTATGTCGGTGCTCATTCCCTTGGTGTTTGCCTCGGGATGTTATTTTGACAACGATTTCTATGGGACTTACCACAACCAGGATTCAACTGTTTGGCTCACTTTAAAAGAGAATAATTTTGCAAGCATCGTAATAGGCGATAAGGTAGAAGAGTATTATGCAGAATATCTTATCTTCCAGAATAAAATTAATCTAAGAGACAAAAAGGATGGAAACTGGGGCAAAGTTAGACGCGTGATTAAGATTAATCCGGACAATATAGAGCAGCTTACGATTGTAAGGAGCGCAACCAAAGTCGATGAAAACGGAAATGACTACATCGATTATGATGGGGTTGAAGATATTGTCCTTACATTAAAAGAAGATATTAATGATTGACAGCGAGGTGTAGCGCAGTCTGGTAGCGCGCACGGTTAGGGACCGTGAGGTCGCAAGTTCAAGTCTTGTCACCTCGACCAACGAAATAAAGTCGACAATTTGTTATTTGCAATTTGGCGACTTTTTTAGTTTTTGGAATATTTACAATTTAAAACTATTAAAAAGGTTTAGGGGAGTTATTTTGACAAACATTTTTTACATCTCTTTATCTTTGATGTAACTAAAATATATTATATAAATTATTATTTTAAGTATTGGGCATTGGGTTTTTAGCAAGTAGATGTCACAAGCAAGGACGCTCACTTTCCGCAATATTTTTACGATTCCGTAAAAAAATTACGGCAAAGCCTTTGCACTACGCGTGGTTTTTATGACTCTTTGAAGGTGAGTTGAGGTTATCTCAAAACAATCAAGACGCATAACTAAGTAAATGATATAGAAAAGTTAATTAAAAGACTAATTAAAAATCCTGAGATGCTTTTATAATAATCTCAGGATTGTTTTTTAAAATAAGCTAATTAGTATTCTTCAAATGGATCTTTATTCCAATAATCTATCTCGACATCCTTTGTCGTTACTTTGTAATGCCCACAATGAGCATGAGTTTTTACTACCAGGCGAGCCTTGCAGTCCTTTTTTATTTTAAAAGAGTAACTTCCGCTTTCAGGGTTAACTAGCGACTGTTCTTTATTATTTGTTAGGTCAAAAAAGGTTAGAGTTATTTCTCCTTTATCGCTCTTTAAGTCAACAATTAAGAGCCTATCGGTTTTCTTATTCGCTCTTATTCCATAGTAGCGGAATCCAAAGCTATAATAATAACTTCTTGATGTGATAAAATGTATTCCTTTTTCTCTCTTAAAGCACATATTTATTTCCTTAATAGCTTTTCCTGTTTAATACTAGTTGCAAAGAAAGTATAACCCAAATGCTTTAGTAGAGACAATGCCTTTTTTAAAATCAGTCAAAAACGATAGTCGCGCAGTAAACGGTGTCCTCCGGGGTGCTAATGAAAGGATTGTCGTCTATAATTGAGGTCTTAAGTCCCATTTCCGTAGCGACTAGGTCAAAATGGCATAGCGCAATTCCCATATCTATTTTTTGAATGTCCCAGCCATCTCTATCTACAAAGCCTTTGCTCTTTTTCTCGTAAAAGTGCGCTTTATTTCCAATTACAACTATGCGCCAGGGCTGGCGGTTTACGGCAGAAGGGGCAAGGCGAACCATTTCTAGCGGCAGCTTTATTTTTTCAAGCGTTGCTTCTTTTAAATGCTCACCGAAACTATTTTCAAAGAATAGCTCTTCAAAGGGAAGGCGAGAATCGGCTTTAATAGCTGAACGCATCATGCTTTCTCTAAAAGACATCTTCGCTGCGCATTTCCCGAGTGGGCTTACGCATGGCATAACCTCATCTTCACCAACGTTCATTGCAATCTCAAAAGCCGGTCTATTCATCGTTCCAGCTATCCAAGTGGTCCCGATGCCAAGCTCTTTTGCATAAAGAACCACTTTTTCAAAGGAATAGCCGAAAGCCTCTTCGGCGCGCGCCTCCATCTTCATTTTTCCGGCAATATATATGTCGCTGCCAACAATTACTGGAGCGGAGAGTCCAAACTCGTCTCCATCTAGTATTTTCCACTTTATTTCTTTTCCAAAAGGATTGTCGCAGTTTTCTGCAAAGTAAAGAAGCTGGTCAGTTATTTCGCTATCGATGGGTAATTTATCAAACGTGCGAACGCTTCTTCTAGCTTTAATTAAATCCACGTATTTCATTTGTTTATTCTCCTTTTTTAGGTGCTTTTGCTAATTCTATTTCAATAGCACCGCTAAGTTTATCCGGCTTAACGGAAGGACTAAAGCGGTCAACTACATTTCCGTCTCTATCTATAAGGAATTTTGCGAAATTCCATAAGATCCTTCCGGGCTTTTGGGTTTTAAGATACACGTAGAGCGGACTAGCGTCTCTTCCGTTCACTTTTATTTTACCAAATCTAGGGAACTGAGTGTCATAACGTGCCTTGCAAAAGGAATCTATCTTTTCGTCGCTGCCTGGAGCCTGAAAAGCAAACTGATTGCAGGGGAAGTCTAGTATTTCAAAGCCTTGGTCACGGTATTTTTCATATAGGGTTTCAAGTCCTTCGTACTGGGGAGTAAGTCCGCAGCGGGTAGCTGTGTTTACTATAAGCAGTACTTTTCCTTTATATTCGCCTAGACTTACGTCTAGACCTTTGTTGTTTTTCACTGTGATATCGTAAATGTTCATTTTTATATTTCTCCTTGATGTTATATATATTGAAGTTAAATTACTTTGTAATAACGCACCTAGAAAAAGGCTAAATCTCTTTTGCGTTTAGTATTTTGCTTAAAAGCTGCTTATATAGCAGGGCTTCTTCCTCTGTAAAAAAAGGCTCATTCATCAGCGACAAAGGAATGCATACAGCTTTTTCTTTTAGCGCCATTCCTTTTTCAGTCAAACTAATTATTATATTTCGTTTGTCTTTACGGTCTTTAGATATTGTAATGAGTTCTTTAGAAAGAAGTTTTTTTAAAAGGGGAGTTAAAGTATTTGCCTGAAGATAAAGGGCTCTAACTAAGTCTTTTTCGTTTACAGTTTCTTTTTCCCATAGAACCATCATGACAATATACTGAGTATAAGTTAAATCTAGTTTTTTAAGCATCGGCTGGTAGGAGCGTATTATCTTATTTGCAGCTGCATAAGTAGGGAAGCAGAGCTGGTTTTTTAGTAGCAATAAATTGTAAATGTCTTCCATTTGTTATATTCCTTTCATCTAAATGGGATTTAAGATAATATATCGTATGCGACATAATCTTGTCAACAAAATAATGCAAAAAATAATCTAGAGAAAGGTTATTACTAGATAAATGCCAAATCACCGAAAAGTTATTAGATAAGCTTTCTAAGATATGAAATTTTTATGTCTATATTGTTTACTTAAAATATTAAAGATTGAAAAAGATAAGTTAAATTGCTGAAAGGTAGGAATAGGAAAAACAAAAATGGTCTAGCCGAAATATTATCCCTAAACCATTTTCTCTTTTATTAAGTTAAGTGCCATTAGCTATGCTAAGAAAGACTAGGTAGAAGACGCCTCTTTTTCTCTTACCATTCTGTCAGCGACCTCCATTAAGTGATTGCCTTCTTCGACATCTAAGAGATAGCAAACGGAAAGCAATCGTGAACTTCCAAAAGGATCCACATAACTCTTGACGATTCTTAGGCATTTTTCTTTTTGATGATAGCATAAATAATAGTTGCATTTACTGAGAGGTTCATAATAAAAGCCGGAGTCATAGGTGAGGTTATTCACCTCTGAAGGCGTTGTGGCTGACGGAACCAACTCCTGCAATGCGCTTAAGATTACTTTGTCTGTGTCTTTTTGGCGCGTCAGTCCTACTTCATATCTTTTATCTAAAAGAGTGCATTCAAATACCGGGTTTCCTTCATTCATTGCGGCTAACGCGGCTGAAAGGGTAGTGGTGGCCTTTTCTTCCGCTTCTTTACTCTCATATGCGTTTTTTTGTTCGGATACTTTATCGTCTATTAAACGTTTTAGCTCAGCTCCTTCAGCTTGGTCAATAGAATAAGACGTGAATCCTTCGCTGTAACCAATGAAAAAGCCCTCTATCGCTTCAATGACCACACCACTAAAATCTTCAGCAAACGTTACCGTTATATCGTCATATAACTTAAAGTATGTTGAACTAAGCGGAAAGCAAGAATAATTGCCTATATAATTAAAATTCATTGAAACAAATTTCCTAGCAATCTCTCCATCATCATCGAAGTAATTGAAATCTGAATTCTCAGTTTCCTTAGTGTGGAGAGAAAGATTTCTTTCTGGTATAGCGCTTTTGGCATTTTCTATTGTTGCTTTTTCTTGTGCGCGGTTAGCTATGCTATGTGCGAATTCACCAAAGAAAACTTTTGCCCCTGTCATAGGCATGATTGCTGTCCAGGATAGAGCTATAATTATATTAATGGCTAAATAAACAATCCAAAGTTTCTTGTCGCTTTGATCTTTACTTAGAATCGTAAATACGACGCTAAGAGCAGCAAAAATGATTGCCGGAACAAAGAAGAATAAAAGATAAGGGTTAGGAAGAAAAAAGCATACAATGCAAAATATAGCGCAAACGAAATGCAACGCGCAAAAAATACCGGCAAGGAGTGTCGGGTTAGTTTTGCGTTTTTCTTTTATTTGCTCATTCATAAGATAATCATATGACTTAGGGCGAGAGTTTGTCAATAGGGGCATTGATAGCGAGGAAAGAAGTGAGGAGTATATGTGCACAAAAAAAGCAGCTTCGTTTGAAACGAAACTGCTATATGCTCTTTGGCGGCGCGTGTGCCACTCTCATTGAACTTTTGATTGAGTTTTAAGTCGTTTGTTGTAGTTGTTTATGCTTTTCATTACTATCCACACTACGAAAAAATGTAACAAATCACAGATTTATTAAATATATTATACTCAAATAAGGGACAATTTTTAAGGTGTCGTTACGAAAAATTGTAACAAATTGCAAAAATATTTCGAAAATCAATATATTTCACGCTTTTTACGACAATCAAATCTCGATTTATCGAGATGTTTTCAACGAGGAAATTAAAGAAAACTCGTCTGAACCTTGTGAGTTCAAACGAGTTTCACTTGGCGGAGAAAGAGGGATTCGAACCCTCGCTGCAGTATTATCCACACTACTCCCTTAGCAGGGGAGCCCCTTGAGCCACTTGGGTATTTCTCCAAAACTCGGATTAAAATATATCAAACATAAATAGTAATGTCAAGAAATATGGATTGAGAGATAACCCAAATATGTAGGATTACAATTGATGTGAGACTTAAAAATAAAAAGAGAGATGGTTGAAAATCTGTTAGAATAAAGTAACCAAACACAATAACAGATAGGAGGCAACCATCTCATGAAAGATTGTAGCA
>JAGCYK010000128.1 GCA_017960845.1 Clostridia bacterium
AGTTATTCAAAAAGAAGATTTAATAATATTAAGCAAATGTGCTCTATTTAAAGATATCGGCGATATAGATGCTTTAATTAATGAATTTAAAGGCTCAATAAGTGAGCATTCGAAAGGAGAAATTATAAAAGAAGTTAGCTCTCCTGTTGAGCTAATAATTCTTCTTAAAGGAAGTGCCGTCATTTATTCTGATGATTATCTAGGAAACAGAAGCATAATAAATAGAATCTCAGCAGGAGACATATTTGGTGGTGCCCATATTTTTTCGGGAACTAATTCATATATAACGGAGATGGTAACAACAGAGCAAACTAGACTGCTATCTATAAAAAAAGATTATATAGATTCAGCCGAATCAAAAAACGCTAAAATATTTTTATCCAATGCTTTAACATTGATTTCCGAAAAATGCCTATTTTTCCTAGAAAAAAACACTATTCTATCAAAAAGAAAAATAAGAGAAAGAGTTTTGGCATATCTATCTGACATATCTAAAAAACAGAATTCAAAATATATTAGAATACCATTCAACCGGCAAGAACTTGCAGATTATCTTGGAGTTGACCGGTCCGCACTTTCAATAGAATTATCCAAAATGAAAAAAGAAGGATTGATAGATTATAGAAAAAATGATTTCAAAATAAAAAGCGCAGAATAAAAATTTCTGCGCTTTTTAGATAGTTTAAAACAAATAATTATTTTAAAGGCATAGTCCAGCCGAACTTATCCTCTATTTTGCCCCACTGTATGCCGGTAAGAGTATCATAAAGGTGCTGTGTAATAGGCCCTATTTTTCCTTCGTTTACAATGTAACGATGCTGTTTATAGCACAGCTCTCCAATCGGTGAGACAACCGCAGCTGTTCCGCATCCCCAAGCTTCTTCGAGCGTTCCGTCAGTCATTGCCTGAGAAAGCTCGTCTACGCTGAGCAGTCTTTCTTCGACTTCATAGCCTTCGCTCTTAAGCACTTCAATGCATGACTTTCTAGTAATGCCAGGAAGAATAGATCCAGAAAGGTACGGAGTAACGATTTTGCCTTTAATCTTAAACATAACGTTCATTGCACCAACTTCTTCTATGTATTTTCTTTCTACTCCATCAAGCCAAAGTACTTGAGAATAACCTTTTTCTTCCGCTCTTTGACCTGCGCGGTTAGAAGCAGCATAGTTTCCACCGCATTTAGCATAACCAGTTCCGCCTCTTACTGCTCTAACGTCTTGGTCTTCAATCATAATTCTTACGGGATTAATGCCCTCTTTGTAATAACTACCAACAGGAGAAGCAATAATCATATATGTAGCATGATGAACGGCATGAACTCCGAGAGTTTCATCATTTCCAATCATAAAAGGACGAAGATAAAGTGATGTTCCTGGAGCCGAAGGTGTCCAGTCCTGCTCAAGTTCAACAAAAGTAGTAAGAACTTCTAGAGCCACATCTTCAGGAATTTGAGGAAGGCACAGTCTTTCTGCAGAGTTATTCATTCTTTTAATATTCTCTAGAGGCCTAAATAGCTGAACCTTACCATCAGCGCGGCGATAAGCCTTTAATCCTTCAAAGATTTCGCTTCCATAGTGAAGGCAAGTAGATGCGGGGTGAATACTGAGATATCCGAAAGGAACTATGCGGGCGTCGTGCCATCCCTTATCTACGTCATAGTCCATAATGAACATATGATCAGTAAATATTTTTCCGAAGCCAAGTGTTGAAGGATCGGGTTTTTCTTTTGGACTCGAAGTTTTAACAATTTTAATTTTCATTTTTTTATCCCCTTTTATAATGCTGCGCCAATCTCCATTGCGCGTTTATTAATTTCTAACATATCTGCATGTTTAGCTGAAATAACTTTTGAAAGTGCTTTTAAAACGCTTTCTCCACCAAACGAACCAATTACGCTCAATACTTTTCCGACTATAATCATATTTGCAAGTGTGGGCATATTGTTTTCGCTGGCAAGCTGAGTTGCAGGAATGTAATAAGCCTCCACATCATCTCTATTTATTTTTCTTTCAACGAGAGTACTATCTACAAATATTTTGCCGCCTTTTTTTACGCTTCCTTCGTATTTATCTAAAGAAGGAAGATTCATAGCTATTAAAATATCCGGAGCTGATACAATCGGAGAGCCAACATTACCATCCGAAATGATTACAGAGCAGCTTGCCGTGCCACCACGCATTTCGGGGCCATATGAAGGAAGCCAGCTTACATTCTTATCATCTATAAGCCCTTTATAAGCCATAAATTTTCCGGCAAATAGTATTCCCTGTCCGCCAAATCCTGAAAACAACAATTCAACAGTCATTTATTTGCCCTCCTTATTTGATCTATCTTTATATACTCCAAGAGGATAATACGGAAGCATATTTGTATCAATCCATTTAAGAGCATTTTCGGGAGTCATTCCCCAGTTTGTCGGGCAAGAAGAAACAACCTCAATGAGTGAAAATCCTTTTCCGTCAATTTGATTCTGGAAGGCTTTTTTAATTGCTTTCTTTGCATTCTTCACGTTCTTAACGCTGTTTACAGTTACTCTTTCAAGATATTCGGGGCCTTCAAGCTCTGAAAGCATTTCACAGACTCTAACGGGATAACCACAAAGTTTGGGATCTCTTCCATAAGGAGAGGTCTGGGTAACCTGACCAGGCAAAGATGTTGGAGCCATCTGCCCACCTGTCATTCCGTAAATTGCGTTGTTAATAAATATAACCGTAATGTTTTCGTTTCTAGCTGCAGCATGAACAGTTTCAGCCGTTCCGATTGAAGCAAGGTCACCATCTCCCTGATAAGTAAACACAATATTATTTGGATTAGCGCGTTTAACGCCTGTTGCAACTGCAGGCGCACGTCCGTGAGCTGCCTCAATCATATCGCATTCAAAATAATCGTATGCCATTACAGAGCAGCCTACAGGAGCAATACCTATTGTTTTTCCTTCAATGCCGAGTTCATCAATAACTTCAGCTACTAGCCTATGCACAATTCCGTGTGTGCATCCAGGGCAATAATGAAAAGGAACATCGCATAAAGCGTGGGGTTTATCAAATACAACTGCCATTTTACTTTACCTCCTTTGCTGCTTTTTTGATTGCTTCAAGCACCATATCAGGGTCAGGAATCATTCCTCCTACTCTATTGCACAAATCAACAGGGGCTTTAAACTCAGTAGCAATCTGAACGTCCTCTATCATTTGTCCCATAGAAAGTTCTACAGAAATATATCTTTTTGCCGTAGAAGTGGTCTTTTTGAATACTTCTTTCGGGAACGGCCAAAGAGTTATAGGACGAATCATTCCAACTTTAATTCCTTCTTTTCTTGCAGCATCAATAGCATTCTTTGAAACTCTGGCAGCTATTCCAAATGCTGCAATAATTATCTCAGCATCTTCTGTCAGATATTCTTCAGCTCTTGCCTCATTCTTTTCTATCTCAGCATATTTTTTATAACGTTCAAAATTGCCTCTTTCAAGTTCTTCTGGCTTAAGATAGAGTGAATTTATAATATTATGCTTGCGCTTCATACCAGTTCCAGTGGTAGCCCAAGGCTTTTCGGGAGGAGGCGCTATATCAAAATCCAAAGAAACAGGCTCCATCATCTGACCCATAGTGCCATCAGCAAGTATCATTGAAGTCATACGGTATTTATCAGCAAGTTCGAAACCTTTTACAGTAAGTTCAGCCATTTCTTGAACTGAAGCAGGGGCTAAAACTATCATGTGATAATCACCATGTCCGCCGCCACGGGTAGCCTGGAAATAATCTGACTGACTCGGTTGAATTCCACCCAGTCCAGGGCCGCCTCTTTGCACGTTAACTACAAGACACGGAAGATCAGCTCCCGCCATATACGATAGGCCCTCTCCTTTTAAGGATATTCCCGGGCTAGAAGAAGATGTCATAGAGCGAAGTCCAGCAGAAGCTACGCCATAAACCATATTTATGGCCGCAATCTCACTTTCTGCCTGAAGGAATGTTCCTCCAATTTTAGGCATTCTTTTTGCCATATAGGCTGCAACTTCGGTTTGCGGAGTTATCGGGTAACCGAAATAATGACGGCATCCTGCCATTATGGCTGCCTCAGCTATCGCTTCATTGCCTTTCATTAATACTTTTTCTGCCATAATACTCACCTTTCAACCTTAATGATGCAATCAGGACACATAGTTGCACAAAAAGCGCATGCTATGCAATCCTTCTCGTTCACTGCTTCTACAGGATGATGTCCCTTTTTATTGATTTTATCCTGAGAAAGCTTGAGAACATTTTTCGGACATGCGTTTACGCAAAGTCCACAGCCTTTGCATAAATCAGTTTTGAACGTTAATTTTGCCATATGTAATTATACCTCTTTATAATTGAAGATATTATTTTTTATTAAACAGGTCTTTTTTGAAGGACCATACCAAGAACCGGGATTGAAGTGCTTTTTAATTTTGAAACTACTTCATTTTCGAGTCGTTTTTCACAAGTTATAAGTTTAAGTGGTATAGAAGCAATCCTAGAAAACTCTTCGGAAAAACTAATTGAATCAATTATGTCTTTTGCCTTCGTTTCTGCTCCGAGATTTGAGTTATTTATAATTCCGGTAAACTTAAGTCCACATGCATTTTCAATCTCGTATTTAACTTCAAGAGCGTCTTTTGTTGTCCTAGTTAAAGGCCGAAACATATTTAAAACCATAAGCATTTCGTAATTGTTTTCGTCTTTAATGGCAGGAACCAGTCTTCCAAGAGCAAGCGCCCCTCTATCATCTCCACCAACGTCAATTATTCCGGTTATGGATTTATCATCCGTTAATGAGTAGATCTCTTGTGGCATTGCGGGGATATCTAAGTTTGTTCCTGCATATTCAGAAGAAATAAGCATAATCCCGTTCTTAGCAAAAAGATCATAGGAATCTTTAGTTCTAAAGTATGGATTAACTATATCTAAATCTGATACTGCTACCTTTTTTCCTAATTTAGCCTGCTCTAAAGCTAGATTAACTGCAATGTTAGTTTTTCCACTTCCATAATGCCCGGATAAAATTGTTAAGCGCTTTAAATTAATCATAACTTTGAGCGGATAATTTTTCCTGAAACCGTTTTAGGAAGTTCATCTCTAAATACGACTATTCTTGGATATTTATAAGGTGCGGTGTGCTCCTTTACATAATTCTGTATTTCTTTTTTAAGTGCATCCGTTGGCTCGGTGCCTTTTACAAGCACGATGCTCGCTTTAACGACTTGTCCCCTTATTTCATCCGGGGCTGCCGAAACGCCACATTCTAGTACATACGGAAGTTCCATAATAACCGATTCTATTTCAAACGGCCCAATGCGATAGCCTGAAGACTTTATGACATCGTCTACTCTTCCAACGTACCAGTAGAACCCATCTTCATCTCTCCAAGCAGAATCTCCTGTGTGGTAGTATCCGTCGTGCCAAACTTCATCTGTAAGCTCTTTGTCATTATAGTATCCGGTAAATAGCCCGTTCGGAGCTCCGTCTGCAACCTTAATAACTATTTCGCCTGTTTCACCGACTGCAACGCTGTTACCGTTAGAGTCAATCAGATCTACGTCATATATGGGAGCCGGCTTACCCATTGAACCGATTTTGTGCGGAGCGCCAATCATGTTTCCAATAATCATTGTGCTTTCGCTCTGGCCAAAGCCTTCATGAATTTGTAGCCCTGTTGCTTTTTCGAATTGGCGATAAACTTCAGGGTTCAATGCCTCTCCGGCTGTTGTCATATGCATTACGGAAGATAAATCGTATTTTGAAATGTCTTGTTTTATCATCATACGAAGCATAGTCGGAGGCGCACAGAATGAAGTAATATGATATTTTGCAAACATAGGCAGTATATCCGCGGCATCGAATCTATCAAAGTCATATACGAATATTGCCGCTTCGCATAAAAGCTGTCCGTATAACTTACCCCACATAGATTTAGCCCAGCCAGTTTCAGATATTGTGAAATGGAGTCCTCCATCTACAA
>JAGCYK010000129.1 GCA_017960845.1 Clostridia bacterium
ACAAGAATTGAGAAGGTGCTTTGGAGCAATAACGAAAGAGGCGACTCTCTTACCCTTTACGAAGCATCAAGTGCTGAAGACGAAGCGGATTATGTGGCTAGGAATATAAGACGGCTGAATATGATGGGAAATAAATACAGTAATTTTGCCGTTTTAATGAGAGTTAATGCTCTATCTAGGTCAATAGAGCAGCGCTTTGCGCTCTATGGAGTTCCATATAAGATTCACGGCGGGTTTAGGTTCTTTGACCGTAAAGAAGTAAAGGACATTATTGCTTATCTAAATGTTATAATTAATCATTACGATGAGATTTCAATAAAAAGAATAATCAACTTCCCGAAACGTAATATCGGCGATAATTCTGTTGCTCAGGCAAAAAATTATGCACTTTTATATGGTAAAACACTATATGATGTCATAATGAACGTTAAGGATAATGAAGAGCTGCCTAGAAGCGTTTCAAAAAAACTTGCTGTTTTTGCTGACTTAATAACAGAACTTGAAGAAGATTCGAAAACGATGCCGCTATCAAAGTTCGTTACGTCCATTGTAAAGAAGACCGGGATGGAAGATATATATTCAGACAGCAGCGAAGAGAGTCAGTCTAAACTAATGAACATTGGCGCATTTATTGGCTATGCATCAGAGTTCGAATCAAAATATGGAAATAATATTTCAAACTTTCTTCAGGAAATCGCCCTTTACAGCGAGGGAGACGACGCTAACGATTCTGCTGTTTTTCTTTCTACAGTTCATGCGGCTAAAGGTATGGAATTTGATACTGTTTTTGTAATTGGTTTAGAGGAAGGTATATTTCCATTTTCAAGAAGCTCTTATGACGCGAATGAACTTGAAGAAGAAAGAAGGCTTATGTATGTAGCCATTACAAGAGCAAAAAACAAGCTGTTTCTAACGCATTCGTCATTTCGCTCGCTTTTTGGCAAAGCATCTGTATATTGTCAGAGTAGGTTTTTAAATGAAATTGATGGTGGCAAAAAGCCTCAGAAAAAGGAAAGCAGGGAAGATGAATTTTCCTCCGCGCCTTCAGCTTTTATGGGCCAGGTAAATATGAACTCACCGTTTGCATCAAACAATGCACCTGCTAAAACAAGTGCAGCCCGGCATGAGTTTACAACCGGAATGAGAATAAACCATAAAAAATTCGGAAACGGAACAATAAAGAGTATTGTAGAAACAAACGGAAGGAGAAATGCGAGCATTCTCTTTGACAATGGCATGGAAATGCTATTTTCTATGGATTATGCGCCCATTACGCCTATAGAGGATGATTTTTAAGATGTCAAATGAATCAGAAATGAAAGAGCTTGTAGATAAGCTCAATGAATATGCATATAGATATTATGTTCTTGACGATCCTGCCGTTGCGGATAATGTTTACGATGCGCTCTTTTATAGACTCGTCGAGCTTGAAAAACAAACGGGAATAGTTCTGCCTGATTCTCCTACAAGAAGAGTGGGAGGAGAGCCCGTTAAGTCTTTTGCTTCTCACACGCACATTCAGCGTCTTTATTCACTAGATAAGTGTCAAAGCATTGATGAGCTAAGAGGCTGGGATAAAAAAATAAAGGACGTTTTTAAAAATGCTAATTATACACTCGAGTACAAGCTCGATGGTTTAACGTGCGTTTTAACGTATAGAGATGGGCTATTTGTTTCTGCTTCAACAAGAGGCAACGGCGTAACCGGAGAAGATGTAACTGCGCAGGTTTTAACAATCAGTTCTATTCCGCTTAAGATTCCTTTTAAAGGAACGCTTGAAGCTAAAGGCGAATGCATAATGCGTAGGTCTATTTTCAATCGATATAACGAAACGGCGACTGAGCCACTAAAAAATCCAAGGAATGGAGCGGCCGGAGCGCTAAGAAATCTTGACCCTTCAGTAACTGCAAAGCGCAAATTAGACATTATTTTTTACGATGTTAACTATATCGAAGGCAAGGCTATATCCAGTCAGTCCGAGGCAGTAGAATTTCTTTCTGAAAATAAGTTTAAAACTGAAAAAGTATTTAAGTCTTCTAGTATTGATAGTATTATCTCTAAAATTGAAGCAGTTAATAGAGACGAACTTGATTTTGATATAGACGGAATGGTAATTAAAGTAGATTTATTCTCGGTTAGAGACGAACTAGGCTATACGGATAGATTTCCCAGGTGGGCAGTGGCATATAAATTCCCGGCTGAAGAAACAACGACCATAGTTAAAGACATTATTTGGCAGGTGGGTAGGTCTGGAAAAGTAACGCCGATTGCTATCTTAGAGCCGGTAGAACTCTGCGGGGCTACGGTTAGGCGCGCTACTCTAAATAATTACAACGATATACTAAGAAAGAAAGTTTCTATCGGAGCGACAGTATTTATTCGTAGAAGCAATGACGTTATTCCTGAAATAATGGGCGCAGTGGACGGCCATGGCAATGCGCCATTAAAGCCTACAAAGTGTCCATCCTGCGGAAGCGAACTTGAAGAAATCGGTGCGCATCTGTTTTGCAACAATGATAATTGCCGGCCAAAGATAATAGCGAGTCTTGCACATTTTGTTTCAAAAGATTGTATGGATATAGAGGGAATAAGCGAAAAAACGATAGAACTTCTATACGATATTTTAAATATACGTTATCCATACGAATTATATGATTTATCGCAAGAAACGCTTATATTCCTTGAAATAGAAGGCTTTAAAGACAAAAAGAAAAGCAACCTTATAAGCGGAATCTCGGCTAGTAAGAACGTTTCGCTCGCTTCCTTTATAAACGCACTCGGCATTCCTAACGTCGGAAAGAAACTAGCTTCGGATTTAGCTAAAAAATATAAATCTATAGATAAGCTTGCCGCAGCTTCCATTGAAGAGCTCTCCTCAATCGATGACATCGGCGAGATAGTAGCCTGTGGCATAAAAGAATATTTTGACAATAAGTCCTTTATTTACAAAAAACTGCTGGAAAAGGGAGTTAGCCCTATAGAAAAAGAAGTCCTTGGAGGAAAACTGCAGGGATATAACATAGTGCTAACCGGCTCACTTCCTTCATATAGTCGCAGCGAAATGGCCAGGCTTATAGAAAGTGAAGGAGGAGTCGTTCAGTCAAGCGTGAGTAGGACAACAAATCTGGTTCTAGCAGGCGAGGCCGCTGGTAGCAAACTTGAAAAAGCAAAAGCGCTTGGAATAAAAATAATAGGCGAAGAAGATATTTTAAAAATGCTTAAAGGTTAGGCGGGCTTTTAAGGGGTGCGAAAAAGTCCGATTCGGCTATTTTGCTTGATTTTTTTTAATAAAAGATATTATATTAATATAAACTAAGTTTTGGGGTTTAAGCTATGAAAAGCATGACCGGTTACGGCAAGGGAGAAGCAAGTTCTGCCTTAAGAAAAGTAACTATAGAAGTTAAATCTGTAAACAATAGGTATCTGGACATAACAATGCGCCTTCCCAGGTCTCTCGCTTTTGTGGAAGACAGCGTAAAAAAACTGATTCAATCCAGACTCAGCCGTGGCAGTGTCGATGTCTTTTTCACTTATGACTATCTCGGGGATTCCGGCAAAATAGTTTCGCTGGATAAATCCCTTGCTTTAGGCTATATTAATGCAGCTCGTTCAATTAACAGCGAGTATGGTCTAGAAAATGACCTTGCTGCATCCGACTTATTAAAAGTGCCAGATATGGTAAAAATAACCTCAGCCGCTGAAGACACTGAAGAAGTGACAGCGCTTTTTCTTGAAGCTGCTTCTAACGCTTTGGACGCACTAGACAGCATGCGCCTTGTAGAAGGAGCTAATGCTAAGAGTGATTTTACTACTATACTAAACAATATCGCTAGCACGCTAGACAAGGTTATTGCATTTGCCCCATCGGTTATATCTTCATATAAAGAAAA
>JAGCYK010000130.1 GCA_017960845.1 Clostridia bacterium
ACGAATCCTGAGAGGAGTTTTTTAATAGAATCAAGACAATCAAAGACAGAGAGGTTTTTGTCATTGGCGGAGCGATGATGTATAAAACGATGCTTCCTTACTGCGACGAAGTTTTACTAACAAAAGTAGATGCTGACGGCAAGGCGGAAGTATTTTTTCCTAATCTTGACGAGCTGGAAAACTGGGAACTAGTTGAAGAAAGCGCGGCCGTTATAGATAACGGCTACTCGATAAGATTCTGCACATATAAAAACAACAAAAAGGAAGAGTTATGAAAATTTACGGAAGGAACGCCGTTGAAGAGGCAATAGTTTCTAGCGCTACCATTGACCGGCTTATAATACAAAACAATCTAAAAGATAAAGATGCAAATAGAATAATAAAACTCGCTAAAGACCGTGGGTTTAAGATTTTCTTTAGAGACAAAGCCGCTATGGATAGAGAGTGCCAGGATAAAAACTCACGCCATCAGGGCTTCATTGCAGAAGTAACGGATTATAAATATAGCAGCATTGAAGATATCTTAAACTATGCTGAAACTAGAGGCGAAGCTCCGTTTGTAGTTCTTCTTGACGGCGTCGAGGACCCGCACAATCTCGGTTCTGTGCTTAGGGTTGCAGAGTGCGCCGGAGTGCACGGAGTAGTTATTCCAAGACATAGAGCGGTATCAGTCAACGAAACGGTAGTTAAGGTTTCAAGTGGCGCTGCTGAGCACATTAAGGTTGCTAAAGTCGTAAACATAAATGATGCTATTAAGCAGTTAAAAGATGCAGGGCTCTGGATATTTGCTGCGGATATGGACGGCGAGCCGATGTATTCAGCGAACCTTAAAGGCCCTATCGGACTAGTCATAGGGGGAGAAGGCAGTGGCGTAAAGCGTCTCACTAAGGAAATGTGCGACGGCGTTATCTCAATTCCTATGTGTGGAAAAATCAATTCACTTAACGCATCCGTTGCCGCAGGCATTGTTATTTACGAAAAAATAAGACAAGATGCGGGCAGTATAAAATGAAAGAGCTTCCGCCTATCTACCTAAAGAGAATCGCCTCTCAGTTAAATAGCGAAATGCCGCTATACTTAGAAGCGCTTAGTGATTATCCATCAAAGGGGCTTCATGTCAACACGATGAAAGCTTCTTTGACCGAAGTGGAAGAGGCTTTAGGCGGGATAAGCAGATTTTTAGATAACGGCTACATAACTGAAAGAAGTGAAGAAGGGGGGTTTCGCCCCTCTCAGCATCCTTATTATGCCGCCGGACTTTATTATATTCAGGAGCCTAGCGCAATGCTCCCAGTGATGCATCTATCAGGGCTCACCAGAGACAACCCGCTTATTTTAGATATGTGCGCAGCTCCAGGCGGAAAAACCAGTCAGCTCGCTTGTTTAACAAACGGCAAAGGGACAATTGTTGCAAACGAAATAGATAGAAAGCGCTCCGAAGCGCTGCGGGAAAATATCGTTCGCATGGGTTATCCGAACGTAATAGTCACGAACCTTTCGCCAAAATATTTTGAAGAAGAAACAAAAGAATTATTTGATGTCGTGCTTCTAGACGCGCCCTGCTCAGGGGAAGGAATGTTTAGAAAAGAAGACGCTGCGATTAAAGGCTGGTCGGTTTCAGCGGTTGAAGCCTGCGCAGCTAGGCAGCGAGAGATAATAAAAAGCGCAGAGGCAGCGCTAAAACAAAACGGCCTGCTAGTTTATTCAACATGCACCTTTTCCGAGGAAGAGGACGAAAGGAACGCAGAATTCATCGCATCGTTTGGCTTTAAGCCGGTTTTGATAAGCGACCGAATAGGAAAATTGAAAAAGGCAGGGGACGGGCTTAAAAGCTATCCGCATATTTTTGGGGAAGGACAATATTTTTGCATTTTTAGAAAAGAAGGCGGCGCCGAAGGAAAGCTACCAAGACAAAAAACAAGCGAAAAGCCTTCAAAAGATGATATTAGTAAAATAAACGAGATTTTTAACATAGAGGGAAGAGAAGTATTAAAAAACGGGGACTTGTTTTATATTCCGTCATCTAGCTTAACTTTTCCTTGCACGCGCCTTAACGGAACGCTACTCGGAAGAAAAGAAGGCAAGGTGTTCGTTCCGGCGCATCAGGCTTTTGTTTCCACATTAAAGCTATATAGAAAAAGCTTAGATTTCCCAGTAGACAGCAAAGAGGTAGTAGCTTATCTAAGCGGGGCGGAAATAGATGCGCGCAATGAGAAAGGCTGGTCGGCAGTTACCGTTAACGGACATGCTCTAGGCGGGGTAAAGTGCTCAGGCGGAATCGCAAAAAATCATTATCCAAAGGGACTAAGAAATGAATCAGGAAGATTATTCTAATTATTATATAAAAGACCTGCTGCGAGATCTCGGGCACGACTATAACTATATTAAGGAAAAAATACAGTTATTTTTAAAGCTGAAAAGATATTTTTCCATTTTTCAGATTGTATGGAGTTATATCACGGCAGTGCTGTTTGTTTTATACGGAGTTAGGTGGCTAATATCTACCGGCGACATCGTTCTTCCGGTTGTTATTTTTTCAATCAGTTTAATCTATGCGGTAGTAACGACGGTGCTACTGGCGGTCGGAACGAGCGACGACAAACAAAAAAAGAAAAACATAACGCTTGCTAGAAGGATTTTTAAATATACGTCCTTTGCCATAAAAATACTCATTATTTCGCTTACGATGATTTCTTTTGCTCTTGGAACGGAAGAAGTGTCCGTTCCGGTGCTTATTGGCATTATCTTCACTGTTGTATGGATTGTCATTTCTGTCGTGATTGATATAAGCATATTCTTTATCAATAAGATGCTAAAGTTCCTAAAGGAATTCGCTAAGCGTGAAATTGATAGAACAAAAGCTGCCGTTAAAAATACTTTTGGCCCTGTTGCAGCGCCTGCAGCCAAGGTTGTAAACAAAGCAAAAGGCTTTATAAGCCGATGGATAAGCAAAAAGACAAAAACCGAAACATTGCCACAACAGGAGAAAAAAGAAACGGATCCTTTTGAAGACTAAAAGGCAATTAAATTAAAACAAATTAAGACTAACCCCCTTTACGAAAGCTATATTTGGTGGTAGAATTCGTATGTTGAGAAAGTTTGTTGCTAAAAGAATTGTAGTGGACGCTGTGCTTGCCGCTTTATCGTTAGCGATTTTTGTAGCGGAAAGTATGCTCCCGCCGCTTTTTTTACCGGGAGCTAAGCTGGGACTAGCTAATATCTTTTCACTATTTGCACTTCTTAACTTCGGCTTTTTTGACGCTCTTGCTATATTGCTTGTTAGGATTCTTCTAGGCAGCTTATTTAGTGGAGCATTCAGCACTATTTTATATAGCATTCCGGCAGGGCTTATATCACTAATTATTTCTTATGCTTTAATAATCTTTATCTATCCTAGAGTTAGCATAGTGTCGATAAGCGTTGCTTCAGCGGTCATTCACAATATAGTGCAGGTTTTAGTCTTTGTATCGCTAAACAGAGCGGCGCAGATGCTCGGATACATGCCTTTGCTAGCACTCATTGGCGCTGGTAGCGGCCTATTAATCGGAATAATCGTTTTCCTTTTGGATGCGCATTTGCCAAAAAATATTATAGCTATAAAGGAGCGGACGAGTTGAAAAAAATAAAAGGGTTTTTTTATAACCGAGGGGTTCACGTTCCGGACCATAAGGTTGCATCAGGCAAACCCATAGAGGTCCTTCCTCCGCCACAGGTTGTATCTTTGTCGCTCTCAATGGGCCTTGGTAGGCCGGCAGAGCCTTTGGTTGCAGTGGGAGATAAGGTAAGGAAGGGCACTTTAATAGGAAAGTCCGGTGGCTTCATTAGCAGCAATTTGCACTCAAGCATATGCGGAGAGGTAATTGCGATTGCTACTAGACCGAATGCGACCGGCGCCCCTGAAACATACATAGACATAAAAAACAACGGCCTTGATGAAGTGGACTATATGGAGCCACTTTCTGACCCGGGGCCGGATGAAATAAAGAAGAGAGTTTTAGACGCAGGCATAGTCGGTATGGGCGGTGCCGGTTTTCCTACTGCTGTAAAACTCAGCCCCAAGACGCCTGTCGACGTTCTTATTATAAACGGAGCGGAGTGCGAGCCGTATCTAACCTGCGACCACCGCTTAATGCTAGAGCATAGCGACGAGGTAGTGCGCGGAGCAAGATACTTTGCTAAAGCCATAGGCTGCAAAGAAATAATCATCGGAATAGAGGCAAATAAGCCGGATGCCATAGAGATATTTGAAAAATATGACGATATAAAAGTCGTAGAACTTAAAAAGCAGTACCCGATGGGCGGAGAAAAGCAGCTTATTTACTGCACAACCAAAAGAAAGGTTCCGCTAGGCAAACTGCCGGCTGACGCCGGATGCAACGTACAGAACGTTTCGACTTGCTATGCCGCTTGTCAGGCGATTGAACAGGGCAAGCCTCTTATAGACCGTGTAATGACATGCGCCGGAGACGGAGTTAAAGAGCCGAAAAACATTTTGGTTCCTCTTGGAACTAAACTGAGCGAAGTTGTGGAATTTTGCGGCGGGCAGAGCGAAAAAGAAGCGGCTAAACTTATTAGCGGCGGACCGATGATGGGCTTTGCAATGATTGGACTAGACTCGCCTACAAAGAAAACTTCGAGCGGGCTACTACTTCTATCTATTGACGAAATAGATACATCTGTTGCAACGCCTTGTCTAAACTGCGGAAGATGCGCTGACGTTTGCTCGATGAAGCTAATGCCGATGAATACCGTGTTTTATGCTAAAGCGGGCAATTTCGAGATGGCGGCTAAAATGGGCGGAGTAATGAACTGCATAGAGTGCGGGGCATGCGCGTATGTGTGCCCGGCAAAACAGCCTTTCCTTCAAAATATAAGGCTTGCTAAGGCTGAGCTTAGGAAGAGAGGGTGATAAGTTATGGATAAACACATTATTTCAACATCACCGCACATAAGATCAAAGCTTACGTCAAGAAGAATAATGCTTGATGTACTTATAGCTTTGCTTCCTTGCTGCATCGCTGCTATTGTATTTTTCGGCTGGTATTCTCTAGCTATTATGGCTCTCTCCGTTGCTTCATGCGTTATAAGCGAAATAGCATATAAAATAATAGAGAAAAAGGCCTGGGAAGACTGGAGCGCAGTAATGAACCACATCTTTAGTAGGTTCGATTTTTCCTCTGTCGTAACAGGAATAATCCTATCGCTCATTCTTCCTACAAGAGTTAATATAAACGGAGAGCTAGCGCTCCTTCCGTGGTATATGCCGCTTCTAGGCGGAATGTTTGCAATCCTACTATGCAAGATGCTTTTCGGAGGAACCGGAAGGAATCTTGTTAACCCTGCGTGCGCAGGAAGAGTGTTCCTGTTTATTTCTTATATGTCAATAATGACAGCCTGCGTAGGCAACTGCGTTATTAGTCCGTTAGTTGAGCTAAGCGTAGCCGAAGGAGAGATTCTAAGTGGCGCTACACCGCTTACGGCGCTACTTGAAGGCAACAAAACGTTGTCACCATTAGACCTATTCCTTGGCACAGGCGTAGACGGAGCGATGGGAGAAACGTGCAAGCTCGCAATTTTAATTGGATATCTTTATCTATGCGTGCGCCGGACTATTAAATGGTACTATCCGCTTATGGCAATAGGCGCCTCAGCTACGCTATGCCTCTTCATGGAAGGTTTTGATTTTTCAATAACACTATCTTCCGTTCTTTCCGGCGGACTGCTTTTCGGTTCCGTTTTCATGGCAACGGATTATGTGACCAATCCTAAGTCAACACTTGGAAACGTTATCTTCTTTGTTTCGTTTGGACTACTTAATGCAGGGCTTAGAAAGGCGACAGGAATCGAGGTTACATCGTTCTGTCTGCTTATAATGAACTGCATTACTCCGCTAATTGACCTGGTTGTTCCGCGCCGTCCGTTCGGATTCGTTAGACCGGCAAAGGGGGCAAAAGCATGAAACTGAAAGAATTTTTAAAATCCAGTTCATTCAAGTGCATCGTGGTATTGCTTCTAATTGCCCTTGTTTGCGGAACCATTCTTGCCGTAAGCAACGATTTGTTTTATGTGTCGGACCAGGAAATGTTTGCAAGGAGTATGGCTAAGATTTACACCGGAGACGCGTCGGCGCTCGTTCAAAAAGAAGCGGGTATAAACAAGGTCTATTCAACTTATGACTGCGAAAGCGTTATTTTAGACGTTAGAACAGATTCTACGGAAAAGACCTGGCTAGTACGGTCTAAAGGAAACAAGTGCGGTTATTCTAACGGCTCTGTAATCCTTTGGGTCAGCCTCTCTGTTGAAGGCGGACAGCTTAGCGGAATAAACAAAGTTATACTGGATGACTACGACTCGTCACAGTCGCTTATAGGCGCAATAACGCAAGACTTTTTAGATGGTTATGCTTCGTCAAAATACGATAATCTCGTTAAGGGCGGCGGCCATTTCACAAATGCAAAAATGACAAAAACAGAAAATATCCCGGCTACAGAAGCTGTAGCATCGGGCGCATCGTTCACGTCTAAAGCCGTGAATGCGGCAGTTAACGGAGCGATGGACCTTGTTAGAGAAATGACAGGAGGGGCTGGCGCATGAAAAACAAATACTCCAAAACCTTTCTAGACGGCGTAATATTTAACAACCCGACTTTCATGCTGGTGCTGGGAACCTGCCCGACGCTTGCGATGACGGCTAAAACAATGGATGCGTTTGGAATGGGAATAAGTGTACTGTTTGTCCTGACTTTCAGTAATATTATTATTTCCTCGCTTAGAAAAGTAATTCCCAACTCCGTAAGAATTCCGGCATTTATCGTTGTTATAGCTACGCTCGTAACAATACTAAAATTGTTCCTAAACAAATATATCCCGGATCTGTACGGCTCGATGGGCACGTTCCTGCCGCTAATAGTCGTTAACTGTATCATCCTTGGTAGGGCGGAAGCTTTTGCGAGCAAGAATACCGTGATGATGAGCGCAGTAGACGGCATAGCAAACGGAATAGGATTCACGCTTGCTTTAGTCGTTCTTGGATCTGTTAGAGAGATACTCGGGGCAGGCGCATGGTTTGGTTTAAAACTATGGGATTTCACAATCCCGTTCTTCTCACAGCCAGCAGGAGCCTTTGTGGTATACGGACTGGCAATAGCGTTATTTGTTTATATTATGGACACCGTGCAGCGCTCAATAAGAATAAAGAAAACGAAAGAGATTTCAAAGCAAAATCTTTTAGGGGAGGTGGCATAAAATGTTTGCAAGCATAATGGCAATAATAGTTTCTGCGGCTCTCTCTAATAACTTTGTATTCTCTCAGACTTATGGAATATGTCCGTTTTTAGGAGTGTCAAAAAAGACATCTAGCGCACTTGGAATGGGCGCAGCCGTAACAGTCGTTATGGCGGTTGCGACAATGATAACGTATCCGATTTATCTACTATTAAACGCACTAGAGATAAGGTTTTTAGAAATACTAGTCTTTATCTTTATAATAGCGGCGCTCGTTCAGATGATAGAGAAGATAATAAAGAAATTCTCGCCTTCTCTATATAAAGCGATGGGAATATATCTTCCGCTTATAACCACGAACTGTGCGGTGCTGGCTGTTTGCGAAATAACCTCGAACGCACTTGCTAGCGGAACGTGGGAGCCGGCCGTAATTGCCGGAGTAGAAATGAATTTCGGCTTTGCTGTTCTTTATGCCATATTTGCCGGAGCTGGCTTTACGCTTGCGATGGTTATAATGAGCGGAATGAGAGAAAGAATAAATAACCTAAATCTTCCTAAAGCGCTTCAAGGCTTCCCTATAACTATGGTTACAGCCGCTTTAATAGCAATGGCGTTCTATGTGTTCTCCATGATAAAGGTAGGTGCATAATGGTACTACTTAGTGATATAAGTATAGATACACTTACTAAAGTCGGAATCGTAGCTGCGGTATTCTGCGGGCTAGCGCTTCTTCTAGCTATACTAATTCTGGTTATAAGCAGGGTATGCAAGATCGAGACGGATGAAAAGCTGGAAAAGGTTCTTGAAAAACTAGCAGGAGCAAACTGCGGTGGGTGCGGCTGCTCAGGCTGCGCGGGCTTTGCTGAAAAGCTTTGCAAGGGCGAAAGCAGTCTATCTGATTGCCACGTTACGTCTCCCGAAAGCAAGCAGGAAATAGCAGAGATTCTTGGCGTAGAGATTAAAAATGAAGAGAGGACGGTTGCCTGCGTAATGTGCTCAGGCGGAGCGAATGCCGTTGATCTATACGATTATAACGGAATAACGACTTGTGTTTATCAGGCTCAGCTGTTTAACGGCTCTAAGATGTGCAACGAGGGCTGTTTAGGGTTTGGAACGTGCATGAACACCTGCCCGGAGCACGCTATTAGCATCAAGGACAATGTAGCATCAGTTAATCCGGACGCGTGCATATCGTGCGGGCTCTGCATTAATTCGTGCCCGAAAAAGCTTATAGAAAGAATCCCGGCTAAGGCGAGCGTTTATGTAGCCTGCTCGTCTCATTGCAAGGGAAAAGAGGTTATAAGCGCATGTAAGGCCGGCTGCATAGGATGTGGGCTCTGCGTAAAGAACTGCCCGGCAGGGGCTATTATCATGGAAAACAACCTTCCTAAGATTGATTACACAAAATGCACGGGCTGCTTAACATGCACAGCAAAGTGCCCGAGAAAAGTTATTAAAGTTAGAGCGCAGTAATTTAAACAAAACAAAAAATAGCAGCTATGTCTTGATAGATATGGCTGCTTTTAGTTTGTCTAGTGTCTTAGCCGAGAGTGGGCGAGATTTCCTTTGTGGCGTAAATGTGAAGCTTGTGCGGAACGCAAATAATCGTATCCGAAGTTTTTTTAATGGACATATAGGTGCAATCGTGAGAAACGCTACAGTTAGCGTCTTCCATATAAACCGAACCGGATTTGTGGATGGTTATTTTATTGTACTCATCTTCAAAATATAGAATAATCGTTATTGTCTGGTCGTCTTCTACAATGTTTTTAGGGAAATCGTCATCGCGAATAATCAGCACTTTTGCATTAAAGTCGTATCTAAAAATCTCTTCTCCATCTACATCTGCGTAAACGTTTTCAAGAGCGCTACTGCTAGAAACCATAAATACAAAAAATATAAAAAGCGAAAGAATAATTGCGGCGAGCGCGCCGTATATTATTAAGTCCGCTTTTTTGAATATCTTTGGTTTTGTTTCTATATTATTAGCCATTCTTTATAATCACAGAAGAGGGAATATCGATTTTGTTCCTCTCAAAATTCGTTCTAATCTCTATTTTATCTGATACCGAAGCTAAAATGTATTTTACATCGCGGTAGTCCGGGCCAAGCATAGACAGGCCGTTTTCTCCCATTACCATTAGAGCCGTAGAGAGCGCGTCGCATTCCGCTGCGCTCGGGCCGAAAACGCTAACTGAAGCTAGATTGCTTTCAATAGGCCGGCCAGTATCCGGATTGATGATATGACAGTATCGCTTTCCTTCAAACATGAAATAATTCTCGTAGTCGCCGCTAGTGCTTGCTCCTTCGTTTTTGGAGAGTACGGAGACATAATCTAAGCCGTCTCTAGGCGAGTTAAGTTTTACTTTCCAGTAATTATTTGTAGACGAAGGCGAAGAGTTGCTTCCAAGAGAAAGCGAGCTAACGCCTATTTTAGAGTAGCAATGAGTGACGTTATAGTCAGCTAGGATTGCGTTGCATATGTCCGCCGCATATCCTTTTCCTATTCCGCCGACATTTATCATCATCGAATAAGTTTTATCCAT
Source organism: Clostridia bacterium (assembly GCA_017960845.1). GTDB lineage: Bacteria > Bacillota > Clostridia > Christensenellales > Pumilibacteraceae > Protoclostridium. The sequence goes on from JAGCYK010000130.1 coordinate 9,770, forward strand.
AAACGTTATTTCATCAGCCGGTTTAGTTACATAATATTTGCCTTCGGATTGAGAAACGCTAATGCTATCAAACGATAAAAGGTTGCTGGAAAATACATCCAGCGCGGCTTTATTTGGAAGAGAGAGCGCACTTCTTCTAAGCTCAGCAGGGATTAGGGGAGAAGGCGCAGGCGAAAAGCCCCATAGGTCTATAAGATACGCTGCAGCCGGGTTAAACGCCCCACGGGTTTTTTCATAAATGCTTCTAGCCATAGTAAGGATATTGAAAGTATGCTTAGATATTTCCAGTCTTTCTCCTGCCGGAGCACGGTTAAATCTTGAAATGTCAGAGCTGTCGATTGATAAACTTATAGCCTGATCAATTTCGTCTAGAGCGCTTTGAATAGCGTCGCTTAGCGCCTTTTCTTCGCTGCCAATCTCGTCAAAGTATGCAATCTCAGAAATTGTTCCGAAGTAATCGAAATATGTCATTAATTTTCCGCTCGGAGCATAACAACTTGTGCTAAAAACTGACAAAAGCACCGCTACCATCAGGGCGGATACAACAATTAATGATTTATTAGTTGTTTTTAATTGCTTAGACATTTTTCTTTCAAATATATTATAATTAGTGCATAAAAAAAATCAAGAGCGATTAAGCCTCTGTGCACGTTTGTTTCTTCCCAATAAAACAACACTTTTTTAGCGGTTGACAAACAAAAAATTCTTTGGTAAAATTTGAATAACCTATCAAAATGGTAGGTAAATAAAAGGCAGTTTAGATACTTAGTTTTTAGGAGAATAACTAGTGATATATTTAGATAATGCGGCTACTACGAAGATGTGCGAAAGCGCCATTGAAACAATGACTAGGTACATGCGCAGCACTTTCGGAAACCCTTCGAGCCTATATAGCATTGGGCAAAGCGCAGCCGAAGCGATAGAGGACGCTAGAAGCAGAATTGCAAGTCACCTTGGCGCTGAAAGCAGGGAGATTATTTTTACTTCCGGGGGAAGCGAGGCGGATAATCAGGCAATAATCTCTGCGGCAAAAGCCGGTGAGAAAAAAGGCAAAAAGCATATCGTCTCGACTGCTTTTGAGCACCATGCGGTCCTGCATACTTTAAAGAAACTAGAAAGGGAAGGTTTCGAAGTAACGCTTCTTGATGTTCATGAAAACGGCATAGTGCGAGTAGAAGAACTAAAAGGAGCAATCCGGCCGGACACCTGTCTTGTGACGATAATGTTCGCAAACAATGAAATAGGGACGCTTCAGCCGATAGAAGAAATAGGAAAAGTATGTAAGGAAAGAGGAGTTGTTTTTCATACAGATGCTGTTCAAGCAGTAGGGCACATAAGAATTGATGTTAAAAAACTCAATATAGATATGCTTTCCCTTTCGGCTCATAAATTCGGAGGCCCAAAAGGCACAGGCGTGCTCTACGTGCGTAAAGGCGTGCAAATCATTCCTCTAATTGAAGGCGGAGCGCAGGAGCGAAATCGTAGGGCAGGTACAGAAAACGTTCCCGGAATAATGGGAATGGCAGCAGCTCTTGATGAAGCAATGACTAGTCTTGAAGAAAAAGCTGAAAAAGAAGCCGAGCTAAGAGATAGACTAATAGCAGGGATCTCTAGCGTGCCTCATTCAATTCTAAACGGCGACGCAAAGAAACGGCTTCCCGGAAACGTTAGCTTTTGTTTTGAAGGCATTGAAGGAGAGTCGCTTCTACTGCTTTTAGATGATAAAGGAATATGCGCTTCTTCAGGCTCAGCTTGTACATCCGGTTCACTAGATCCGAGCCATGTCCTTCTAGCTATAGGACGCGTTCACGATGTTGCGCATGGCTCGCTTCGTCTAACTCTTTCTCCAGAGACTACGAGCGATGAAGTGGATTATACAATTAAAGCGGTAAAAGAAGTCGTTGAGTACTTAAGAAATATGTCTCCCGTTTGGAGAGACCTTATGGAAGGTAAAAGAACCTTCATTCTATGACAAGGAGTTATTATGGCATTATATAGTGAAAAAGTAATGGATCATTTCAGGAACCCCAGAAACGTTGGCATAATTGAGGATGCTGACGGGGTAGGCGAAGTTGGAAATGCAAAATGCGGAGATATAATGAAGATGTATCTCAAAATAGAGAACGATATCATTAAGGACGTTAAATTTGAAACTTTTGGTTGCGGAAGCGCAATCGCATCTTCTTCTATGGCAACTGAACTCATAAAAGGAAAGCCTATTAGTGAGGCGCTAACGCTAACGAATAAAGCAGTCGCAGAAGCTCTTGACGGACTTCCGGCATATAAGATGCACTGCTCGGTTCTAGCAGAAGAGGCAATCAAAAAGGCATTAAAGGATTATTACGAGAAGAACAATATAGAATACGATAAGACCTTGTTTGAAAGCGTGGATGTTTGTTGCCACAAATGATTCTATATAGGTTTATTTGAAAGATATATAGCACGGCGGTCGCTCCAACTAGCGGTCGCTATTTTTTTAAGCAAAAGGGCCTTTAAAACGGCTAAATCTTCGTTTTGTGTAAAAAATCGCATTTTACGAAATCGTTTTGTGTGATATTTGACATTTTACGAAGGTTGTGCTAAAATCGCTACAAACAGGAGGCCTATTATGGAGATAAAAAGAAAAGCATATAAAAAGCTAATCGAATGGAAAAACAAAAAGGGCCACAAACCATTAATCGTCGAAGGCTTAAGGCAAGTCGGGAAAAGCTATATCGTTGATAAATTTGCAAGAGATAATTATAGCAACGTGATTGTTTTTGATTTTCGACATCGAAAAGAACTCACCACCATTTTTTCTAATAGCCTTGACGTTGAATCAATTATAAGAAAAGCCAAGCTTTTCTTTTTAGACCAAAACTTTGATAGAGAAGATACTGTGCTCATTTTTGAGGAGATTGGGGATTGTCCACTTGCAAGAACGTCACTAAAAAGTTTTGCTTTAGATGGAAGATACGATGTAATTGCAACGGGTTCGCTTCTCGGAGTTATCAATTTTAGAAGAAAAAGCAAAATAAAGATTCCTACAGGATACGAAGAGTATCTACATATGACAGGACTTGATTTTGAAGAGTTTTTATGGGCGAACGGTATCAGCGAAGAACAAATAAGCGAGTTAAAGACTTTTACAAAAGAAAGAAAAGAGATTGACTGCTTTACAAGCGATTTCTATAAAAAAATGATAAAGGATTATATGGTAGTTGGCGGGCTTCCTGAAGTGGTATCGAGGTTTATTGACACCAAAAGAAACTATATCGAGGCGAGAAATGTTCTTGATAGGCTGCTATTCGACTATAGAGCGGATTTTGGAAGATTTGTAGATGAAGATGGCAGAGAAGAAATTGACTATCGCCTTCAAAGCCGGCTAAATATGATTTTCGATTCAGTGCCCAGACAGCTTGCCAATGCAAAGTATATAAATAAGTTCAAGTATTCAGATATAAAAAAGGGTGGAAGAGCTTCGGAGTTTAAAGAGGGCTTTGAGTGGCTTGAAAAAGCAGGGCTAGTTTTAAGATGTTTTAACGTAAGAGCTCTAGAAACGCCATTATCATTAAACGAGGATGAGGGCAGTTTCAAAGCATTTGTTAGTGATCCTGGCTTACTTATGGCTATGTATCCCATCATTACCATGAGAGAATTTGTAAATGATAAATTGGACTCTAAAAAGGGTGCAATATATGAAAATCTTGCAGCCGTTCTTATTCATAAAGCAGGATTTCCTTTGTACTATTACGCTAATGGAGAAAAACATCTTGAAATAGATTTCTTGATAGAGGGGACAGATGGGTTGATTCTTTACGAGGAAAAATCAACAAACGGCAGAATGGCATCTTCCCGCGCGGTAATGACCGGACAAACGCCATATAAAGCAGCGGCTTGTTACAAGATTATAGAGAATAATTTTGGAGAAGGAGATTTTTATACTTCCGTGCCTCAATTCTGTGCACCTTTTCTATTAGACGAAATTAAAGAAAAGATATATAACTTCTAGTAGCAAAAAAGTGCAGATAAATAAACTGTTAAAAGAAAAAAGGCTTAATATCTAATATATTAAACCTTTTTCTATATTAATGGAGCTGCTAACCGGACTTGAACCGGTGACCTCGTCCTTACCAAGGTCGTGCTCTACCTACTGAGCCATAGCAGCAAATTATATTTGTTAGATACTGGCTGCAGCAATGCTGGTCGGGGTGACAGGATTCGAACCTGCGAC
>JAGCYK010000131.1 GCA_017960845.1 Clostridia bacterium
GCAACAGAAAAGAGTTTGTTTTCTTCAGCTATAGCTCTTATTTCCTTTTTTGTTAAATTACCTAAAGGAAAAATTACATTTTCTAAATATCCATTCTTTACCTGATTTAAAAAATACGTTTGGTCTTTTGTTTGATCTTTTGCCTTTAATAATTGAGCATATCCAGGGCAAGAATGATCTATATTACAATAGTGCCCTGTAGCAATATAATCTGCATTGAAATTCTTTGCATAAGAAACAAAAGCATCAAATTTTATTTCCCTATTACATAGAACATCTGGATTTGGGGTTCTTCCGGCAGAATATTCTTTTAAAAAATATGAAAAAACACGATCAAGGTACTCTTTAGCAAAATTTACAGAATATATTTTTATTCCTATCTTATCTGCTACTGCGCGGGCATCTTCCCAATCATCGACAGAAGAGCAAACGCCATCTTCCTCTTCTTCCCAGTTATGCATAAAGAGGCCGACAACATCATATCCTTGATTTTTTAAAAGCAAAGCGGTAACTGCACTATCAACACCGCCGCTCATTCCAACAACAACTTTTTTCATTTTGTGATACTTTTTATTATATTTGTAATTTCTATTTTTTCCTCAGGAGTTATTCTATAAGAATCTCGGCACTTTTGTGCCGCTTTTTTTAAAATGAAGGGAGAAAAAGAAGCCAAATCTTCTACGCAGCTCTTCATATACGAATAATCTTTTGCAAACAGTTCGGCCAAAGTCCAAGCAATAGCCATATCAACGTAATACTCCCCGGAAGGAACAGTTAACAGTTCGCTAAAAATATTTTTAGTTAAAATATTTGCAGCTGATTTTGCGTAGCAACACTTTAATAGCATAATGACATATGAGCGTTTTTCAAACTCTGTTCCGTCTTTTAAATATGAAAAATAATCGAGATAATCTGCATATGACTTGACACATTTAAAATCAGCAATTATTTGGTCTGTATGTGCCCAAGAATCAAAACGCGGAATGAGCATTTTTAGGTCCGAAAGGAGCCTTTGGTAGTCTGTATAATGAGTAAACTGCATTCCTAGAAGCAAAATCTCTTCAAAAGAGCACTCTGACAAAGAAAAAAAGTAATCGCGATAATCCGGTCTATTTTTATATAAATCTTTAGCAAGTTGCCGTAGAATCGGTGTTCTAATACCATATGTATAAAGGGAGGTTCTAGTTATTTTAACAGAGCCTTCTTTAAACTTTTCATCGATAAAAGGATTAATAATTGATTCAAAGTCTAGCTTTGTCATTTTTAAAGATTGCTGACAGCGTTTAGATCTAGCCCGGCAAGATCTTCTCCTTTTTCAAAAGAGAAATATCCTCTTGCGGCAATCATAGCCGCGTTGTCTGTACATAAAATAGGCCTGGGAATGAAAAGGGAAAAGAGCTCTTTTTCACATATGTCGGATAGTTTGCTTCTAAGACAACTATTTGCGGCAACACGTCCGGCAAGAACAAGTTTATTGATTCCAGTTCTCTTTGCTGTGCTTATAAAGGTCTCTACCAGGTAGCCAACGGCTTCATCTGAAAATGAGGCGCAGATTTCCTCTACATTTAGTGGCAAGTTTTTTTGTTTGAGGTTGTGTACATAATTAACGACGGCTGTTTTTAGTCCGGAAAAAGAATAGGATAGATCATCGCGTATTTTTAGATTTGGACAAAACCGAATTGTCGGAGATGCCAGTTTCGCTCGTTTATCTATTTCCGGGCCGCCAGGATAAGGTAACCCTAAAATACGAGCAACTTTATCAAAAGCTTCCCCTATTGCGTCATCCATAGTCCCACTTATGTTTTCATATACAGTATAGTCTTTTACATGAATAATATTTGTGTGTCCTCCACTTGCAACAAGAGCAAGAAAAGGAGGCTGTAGGTCCTCATATTGTAAGAAATTTGCAGCAATATGCCCCTGAATATGGTTAACTTTAATAAGGGGTTTGTTGATGGCGTAAGCCAAAGCTTTTGCTGCAGAAACGCCAACTAAAAGACATCCTATAAGCCCGGCGCCGTACGTTACGGCCACGGCGTCTATATCTCGAAGCGACACCCCAGCAGAAGTCAAAGCTTCGTCTATAACCGGCATAATCGCAAGAAGATGATTTCTCCCTGCGATTTCTGGAACAACTCCGCCAAATCTTCTATGAATGTCTATTTGGCTGGATATAATGTTGGATAAAATGGTTCTTCCGTTTTTTACGACAGCAGCTGCCGTTTCATCACAAGAAGACTCTATTCCTAAAATATATGTGTCGGACATTTTTAAAAAATTTATTTATTCTTGTAAAACAAAATGCCGAGGGTTCCCTTTCCACAATGAGAAGTTATGGTTGAACCGGCAATTGTTTCATAGATAGTTGCACTCGGGAAGGCGTTGAGAATCATTTCTCTAGTTTTTTCAACGACTTCTTTCGGAGCGGATGTGTGCGTGATGAAAACACAACTGTCATCTAAATTAGGATATTTGGTAAGTGTTTCAGCTACATATTTAGATATAGCCACAGCTGTTTTTCCTATATACTTTTTCCCGACTTCCATTTCGCCAGATAAAGCATTTACCAGGATTTGAGGTTTAATCTTTAAAACAGACGCAACGAAAGCAATTAGGCCATTACAGCGGCCTCCTTTGTAGAGAAACTCCATTGTATCAACAACAAAGGACGCCTGGATGTCATCGCGCCTCTTTATTATCTTTTCATATATTTGAGCAGAGGAAAGGCCGTTTGAGGCGAGCTTTTGTGCATATAGAACCTGAAGGCCAATTCCTGTTGATAAAGAGCGCGAATCGACTACGCGCACGCTACCGCACTCAGATGCGGCGGTGCAAGCGTTGTCATAACAAGAACTCATTTTAGAAGAAATTGTAAAATGAATTACTTCACTACCATCCGCGATAAGTTTTTTGAAAAACTCATAATATTCCTCTGGAGAAACCGCGGCAGTTTTTGGAGTTTTTTTTGTGGTAGCATAGTATTGATAAATCGTTTCCGGTTGGATTTCGATTCCGTCTCTACCCGTTCTATCTCCTAAGATTACAGATAGGGGCACGATAGGGATATTGTTTTGCTCAAATAGATAATCTAAATCCGCTGTGCTGTCAGATGTAATAATAATTTTTCTATTCTCTTCCATTTTGGACATCCTTTAAAACTCACTATGTTTATTATAACAACTTTTATTTTTTTTGTAATTAAAATTTAAACTCAAATAAAGATTATTTGGCAAGAGACAGTTGTTTTTTATTGTTTTATGTCTATTTTGTATTTTTTTATAATCGTTGTCTCTTCGTTTTTCTTACTTGTGATTTTTGTGACGGTTTTCATTGGATAATCTGAAGACTTTGTTTCAAACAAATCTTCATCATTTAGAAAGGCTCGAATGTCTTCAGCAATCTCTTTCCAGCCTGATAGATAAAGCATAGCATGTCCATAGTTATCATAATCGATTCTATACTTTGTAGAAGATAAAGATTTTTCCATTATCTCGTTTATTCCGCTTTCTGGAATAAACTCATCAAGCTTCCCCCATAAGATTAAAAATGGCACGTTAGTTTTATCTACGAAATGCTTTCCGATCTCGCTTATCTTAGATAGAGTTAAAAGCGTGATTGGGTTTGTGTAGGGAAGGATTCTTTTAAAGAAAACGTCCAGGCTGTTTTGAAAATCCGTTTGTGAGTTCTTGTATAATTGTTCGTAGCCGTTTTTAGTTGAGATTTCTTTTAGGCGATCTTCTTCTATGTTCTTTGCAAAAAAGAAGTCAAAGCGAAGGTAGCTTATGGCCGGTGCTAGCAAAACCAGTTTCCTTATTTTTCTAGTCCCAGCAAGATATATTGCCATAGCTCCACCCATGGAGTGTCCAATGACATCAATCTCAGAATATTCTTTTTCTAGTTCGTCAAATAGCGAATCAATTTTCTTGTAGGCAGCATCCGCGGTGAAGTCTTTCATTTTGGGTTTGACCGGACTATCAAGTCGCTCGTGCCCGGGTTGTTTAAACACCTCAATGTGGTCGTAGTCTTTTGCTAGGTAAGGATGAATACGGTCCCAATCATCTGGACCAGATAAAAATCCGTGAATAAATAAAGCCGCTCTCATATCGGTTATTATATTACACTATTTTTAACAAATGATAAATTATTCATGCTGTTTAAATTAAGTTATTAATTAATAAATAAACCCATTTTTATTTGTTTTTATAGCGGGCAATGTTGATTTTTGCTACTGCGTTTGTTATACTCTTTTTATGAACAAAGTGGTTGTTATTTCAGGGGCTACATCAGGTTTAGGGCTTGCGCTTAAAAAGATTTTTTTAGATAATGGCGATTACGTTTATGGTCTCTCTAGATCTGTAAATGATGATAAAGATATTCCCTGCGATGTTACTAGCAAGGAAGATATTGATTTAGCTGTTTCTAGAATCGCTGAAAAGCATAGTAAAATTGATATTTTGATTAATAATGCTGGAATTGGAATCTCCGGAGCGACCGAATATATTCCTATGGAAAATATCCGAAAAGCATTTGATATTTCATATTTTGGCTCTCTTGAGCTTACTCGAGCTTGTCTTCCCTTCATGGATAAAGGATCTAGAATTATTTTTATGAGTTCTATTTCTGGCCTTACGGCGATTCCTTTTAGATCTGTATACTGTTCTGTTAAGTCTGCTCAGCTTATGCTTGGCGAGTCGCTGCGCATGGAATTATCTCAAACAGGTATAGATGTCGTTACTCTATGCCCCGGCGAGATCAAAACTAATTTTTCTGCCAATAAGCTTGCAGATACTAAAACTTCCGAACGCTACGGACAAAGGGTTGAAAAGGCCCTTGATTATGTTGCTAAGCGCGAAGAAAAAAGAATGAAGATAGAAAAAGTCATCAATAAAATATATAAGATTTGCGTTAAAGGAAAACGCGCTATGTATATTATTGGTGGCAAATATAAGTTTTTATATTTCGCAAAAAGAGTTCTGCCCACTACGCAGTATCTTAAACTCACGGACAATATGCTTGGTGGAAAGAAATAATAGGAGGATATATTTATGGCTACAAATAAGCCCAAGCGCCTTGGTCGCGGCTTTGATGATCTTTTCGGATTAGGCTTAGACGACGAACCGGCTGACAATTCAACAAAGGAAATTGCTATCTCTAAGATTTTTCCTAATGAAAACCAGCCTAGAAAAACTTTTGATGAGGCTAGTCTTATAGAACTTGCTAATAGTATTCGCATCCATGGCGTTATTTCCCCAGTGATTTTGGTCAAGAAAGATGATGATAGATTCATGATTATAGCTGGTGAAAGAAGGTGGCGCGCAGCACAGAAAGCCGGCTTAATTACAATTCCTGCCATTGTTAGAGACTATACCGAACAGGAAGTTAAAGAGATTTCACTAATAGAAAACCTTCAGCGCGAAGATTTAAACCCGGTTGAAGTTGCTTATGCTATTAGGCAGCTCATGGACGATTATGACTATACGCAAGAACAAGTTGCAGACAGAATTGGTAAATCCCGACCCGCTGTTGCCAATACGCTTAGACTTCTTTCGTTATCTCAGCCAGTGCTTAATCTTGTAGCGACAAAGAAGCTTTCAGAAGGACATGCACGCTGTTTGGTTGGCATTAAAGATGAAAACCTTCAGTTCGAACTTGCCAAGCGTGGACTTAGTGACAAGATGACAGTCCGTGATTTTGAAAAACTAATTAAGAATCTTAATAAACCCAAGGCGCCTAAGCCTGTAATACAGCAATCATTAGAGCTAAAAGATATGATTTCTCGTATGCAAAGGGTGTTTGGAACAAAGGTTTCTGCATTTGGAAACGATAAAAAAGGACGCATATATATTGATTATTTCTCTAGAGACGACCTGGATAGAATACATGCACTCCTAGAAAAGCTTGAAAAATAAACTATAATTGTTTCACGTGAAACATTTTTCCGCCGAAAACGCTTCGGCGGTTTTTTTTGTTTCACGTGAAACATTTTGCTGAACGAGTTCTTTGCACGCTATCAGGCGCCCTTATTGAAAGGATCAAGAGTCATATTATATAGCCTGACAATTGTCAATCATGCGTTCCTCGAAAAATATTTGTTGTTTCTTAAAAAGTCCAATCTATTTTTTTTGTTTGAGAAAAAGTGTCTAATATATTAAATGTTAAGCTTTGCCAAATTAAAATCTTGCGATGAAGTTTTGTTTTAAATAGTTAAAAAATTGACTTATTCAGATAAAGTTTGTTTGGAAAGTCTTTAAAAAAATTTTGCTATTTTGGTGCTGTAAGAAAAAAGCTCTTTTTTTAAAATAATCACAAAACAATACATTTTTTATATTGTTTTTTTCCCAAAAATGGACTAAAAAAATAATGCGCTCATATGTGTATATATAATAGTAATGATATAATAACTTAATTTCGTTTCATTTTAAAAATGAGCAAAATTATGCGGCAAAATTATGCGCTATTTTTGGTTAAAATATACATATTTGGCATATTTTTGAAAAATTATCTTGCTTGACTAAGCCTCGTGTAGTCAGTATACTTTTATAAGAATTTATGAAAGTGTCTGAGTTAAAATATGAAAGAGTTAACATTGCTGAAGCAGAGAAAAGTATCCGCCGCATTATTAAAAAAGTGGTGGAAGCTGAGTCTGCTGAAAAACTTCTTGCTCTTCGCGAGGAGACAGTAAAATTATCTCGCCACGTTCAAACCATGTCCTCCCTTGCTTTTATTCGTTTTACGCTAAATACAAGAGATGATTTTTATTTAAACGAAAAACAGTACTATGATGAATCGCTTCCACGACTATCAGCGCTTTCAGCAAAATTCAATCGAGCCTTTTTGAGCAATGTTCACGCAGAAGAGGCGTTTTCACAATTAAATCCCAACATAAAAAAACTTTACAATCTCTCATCGCGTGTTTCTGATGAAAAAATTGTTCCAGAAATGATAGAAGAGGCAAAACTCGTTACTGAATATGACATTCTCATCAGCGGGATTACTTTTTTCTTCCACGGAAAGCGTCAGCCCCTGTCTGTGATGAAAAAATATTTCGAAGATCCAGATAGGGACACTCGATGCGAAGCTATGGCTGTCGTTGGTCGAGGGCTACAAAGAAAAAAGGCAAAAATAGATGAAATCTTTTCAAAATTGGTTAGAGTGCGCGCAAAAATGGCTGAAAAGCTCTCTTTTAAGTCCTATGCCGACCTCGGAGATGGTTTAATGGGAAGATATTCATATGGAAGAGACGAAATACATAAATTCAGAAAACAGGTTGTTGAAAAGTTAGTCCCTGTAATTGTTAAATTAAAAAGGAAAACAGCTAACGCTCTTGGCATAGATCAGCTTATGCTTTATGACTACGACGTAAATCTGATTGCAGGGGCTCCAGCGCCGAAAGGTAACGCCAGAGAATTATTTAAAAACGCAAAAATAATGTATGAGAACATTGACGAAGAGATGGGAGAGTTTTTTAACTCTCTCCTTGATGCCGGAGCAATCGATGTCTATCCTAAAAAAGGAAAATGGGGTGGTGGATACTGCACATCTATTGATGAATATAAGCAGCCCTTTATTCTTGCAAACTTTAATGGCACAAGCGGAGATGTCGATGTTTTAACTCACGAGATGGGACATGCCTTTGCTTACTATGAATGGTTCAAACAAAATTTGGATTATGAACTGAATTTAGGAACAATGTCTGTTGCTGAAATTCACTCAATGGCAATGGAAATGCTGACCTATCCATATGCGGATTTGTTCTTTGAACGGGCCGAAGATTATTGCTACAACCACCTAATAAATTCGCTAGTTTTTATTACTTACGGATGCATGGTTGACGAGTTTGAAGAGCTCTGTTACAGCAATCTAAACTGGTCAGCAAAAGATAGAAATGACTGCTGGCTAGCCTTAGAAAGCAAGTATAGACCATACCTTTCTTCAAAGGGAATTCCATACTTTGAAAGGGGCACTCGATGGCAGTATCAAATGCATATTTTTGAAAATCCTATGTACTATATTGACTACTGTCTTTCACAGACAATAGCACACGAAATTTATATTGAAACGGCAGTTGACTATAAAAAAGCATTAGCAAAATACCTTTTCATTGTAAAAAATGGTGGAGAACTGGCTTTTGAAGAACTGGTTGAAAAAGCAGGATTTTTAAGTCCATTTAAAGAAAAAACATTGGAAAAAATTTCATCAAAAATCATTGACTTAATAGATAAAAACGAACAGCGTTTTAACAATAAATAGGAAGGGAAAAAGAAATGGATTTTGATTTAGATATAGTAATTCCTTTAATGATTGTAGCAGTATTTTTATTTGCAATTTTGTTCCCAATTGTGCGGGCAATAATTCGCGCAACGAAACGTAGCCAAAGAAAAGAAAAGCATGTTCTAAAGAAAGAAAAAAACAAAGAAGAAGATCTTTTTGGGTTTGATGAAAAACCTCCGCGCCCTATGGCTGAGGATATTTTTGAATTTGGGGATAATGGCAGTAATGAGCAGCGCGATTACGACGAAAAGATTTCAGCCACATCTAAGCAAAAATATTGCTCTCAGTGCGGCGCACCATACGAGGAAGGCGAAAAATTCTGTTCCTCATGTGGCTCAAAGCTGCAATAAAAAACCCGGTCAGGTAAGGCCGGGAATAAAAACAAAATAGTTATCACTTCATATCTATCTTTAGCGTTGCTATAATATGTTTCTCTACTTTTAGCCAGTTAGCGAAGCGTCGAAGCATCTCTACGCGAAGTTTTTCTGACTTAAAAGAGAAGATAATGTATGAGCCAAGAACTAAAATTGCCGCGCCACTTATTATAAAGACGCTGAGAACCAGTCCCTTAACAATTGAAATGACTATTGCGGAAATCAATAGCGAAAGAATCACTAAAAGCGAACCGAGAGTTACGTAACGGATTATTCGGAGTAGCTTTTTTTCATTTTTGTTTAAGTCCAAATACTCATTAAAAAGCTTTTTCTTTATGTCTTCCGGTAAGTCCGAAAAATCCTCATAAATGGTTGAATCATAAATGTTTTCTTCATTAATCATGAAAAGCGCCCTCCTACCTCTGGTACAACGCAATTTTCAATTGTTAATTCATCGAAAGGAACGTGTTCGACAAAATCATCTGCTTTCCATCTTGTAATATTAAAATTAGAGAAAGATTTAACGTTACTTGAAACGATTAATGGAC
>JAGCYK010000008.1 GCA_017960845.1 Clostridia bacterium
CAAATATCTAGAGAAATAATCTCAAAAAAGAGGTAATAAATAAAATGGACATCTATAAAGCCCCAGCAATTGAAGAAATAATAACCGGCAATCCTTATGTCGGACGCGGAATAATCACCGGAGCAAGTCCTTCAGGTAAGGCAGTTACGGCGTATTTTATTATGGGCCGTAGCGCAAATAGCCGTAACCGCATATTTGCCGTAAAGGGAGATGAGGTTTTCACTGAGCCGTTTGATGCATCAAAGGTTGAAGACCCGAGTCTCATAATATATGCCGCAATAAGAAGTTTAAATAACACGCTTGTTGTAACTAACGGCAATCAGACGGACACAATCATTGACGGGCTGAAAGAGGGAAAGAGCTTTTCCGAAGCACTTAAATCCAGATGCTTTGAGCCGGACGGTCCGAACTGGACTCCGCGAATTAGCTCTGCCGTAACATTTGAAAAAGGCTCTTTTTCATATGAAATGAGCATATTAAAAAGCATAGATGCAGCGGGAAGTGACTGCGCTAGATTCACTTTCTCATATCCCTCACTAAAGGGGCTTGGACATTTTATCCATACATATGTCACTGATGGAAATCCGATTCCCACATTCCAAGGCGAGCCGGAAAGACTTAGCATTCCTGAGGATATTGATGCATTTACAAACTCAATTTGGAACGGCCTTGATGAGAACAACAAAATATCTCTCTATGTCAGATATACTGATCCTGCAACCGGAAAATATACATGCAGGCTGATTAATAAAAACAAATAATTACAGGAGAATCAAAAGCGATGAAGGAATTCGAACTTAAATACGGGTGCAACCCCAATCAAAAGCCATCGAAAATATATATGTCAGACGGAAGCGATCTTCCCATAGAAATACTTTCAGGTCGTCCGGGATATATTAATTTTCTAGATGCATTTAACTCTTACCAGCTTGTTAAAGAATTAAAAGAAGCAACCGGGCTTCCATCTGTCACTTCTTTTAAGCATGTTAGCCCGACTTCTGCTGCAGTAGGAATCCCTCTCAGCGAAAAGCTTAAAAAAGCATGCTTTGCAGATGATATAGAAGGCCTTGACGATTCTCCTCTTGCATGCGCATATGCTAGGGCGCGCGGAACGGATAGAATGTGCTCGTTCGGGGATTGGGTAGCTCTATCTGATGTTTGCGACGTAACTACTGCAAAAATGATTAAAAGAGAAGTTTCGGACGGAATTATCGCTCCCGGATATGAGCCGGAGGCACTTGCTATTCTAAAAGAAAAGAGAAAAGGAACATATAATATCGTAAAAATAGATCCAAATTATATCCCTGAAGCTACCGAAAGAAAACAAGTTTTTGGCATTACATTCGAGCAAGGAAGAAATAATTTCAAGATTAACAAAGAACTTCTTGGAAACATCGTTACTAAAAACAAGAACTTGCCGGATGGCGCCGCACGCGATTTAATAGTTGCGCTTATAACGCTTAAGTATACTCAGTCCAATTCAGTTTGCTATGCAATTGACGGACAGGCAATAGGCGTTGGAGCAGGACAGCAATCTAGAATTCATTGCACACGTCTTGCCGGAACTAAGGCTGATACTTGGTTCCTTCGCCAGCACGACAAAGTTCTCTCACTTTCTTTTTTACCGACTATTGGTCGTCCGGACAGAGATAACGTAATAGACGGATATATCAATCAAAACGAAGAGGATGTAACTGCAGACGGAATTTGGCAAAAATACTTCTCTAAGCAGCCCGAGCCTTTTACAAAAGCAGAGCAGAGAGAGTACCTAGATTCCATAGACGGCGTTTCGCTTGGTTCGGATGCGTTCTTCCCGTTCTTTGATAATATCGAAAGAGCTAAGAGAAGCGGAGTTAAATATATCGCCGAGCCTGGTGGATCAATCAGAGATGATTTAGTAATTGACTGCTGCGATAAATATTGAATCGTAATGTCATTTACAGGAATGCGGCTTTTCCACCACTAAGATAAATACGACAAAAGAGGTTACAAACAAATGAATTTTTTCGATGAATTGAGTGTTTACGATAAAGAAGTTGCTTCTGCCTGCGAGCTTGAGCTTAAGCGTCAGCGGCAGAATATTGAGCTTATTGCTTCAGAAAACATCGTTTCTAAAGCAGTACTACTCGCTGCGGGCACCGTGCTTACAAACAAGTATGCTGAAGGATATCCCGGAAAACGCTATTATGGCGGATGTCAATGTGTGGATATCGTTGAGGATATAGCTAGAGATAGGGCAAAGAAACTATTCGGAGCAGAGCATGCAAATGTTCAGCCTCATAGCGGAGCTCAGGCGAATCTTGCGGTATTTTTCGCACTTCTTCAACCAGGCGACACTGTTATGGGACTTAGCTTAGCTCACGGCGGACATCTTTCCCATGGGTCTCCCGTTAATATTTCAGGAAAATATTTCAATGTTGTGCCATATAGCCTTTCTCCGCAGACAGAGCAATTAGACTACGATGACATAAAAGCGAAGGCACTTGAGTGCAAACCTAAAATGATTATTGCAGGTGCTAGCGCATACTCAAGAATTATCGATTTCAAAAAAATGAGAGAAATATGCGACGAGGTTGGAGCATATTTTATGGTAGATATGGCGCACATCGCCGGACTTGTTGCGGCGGGCCTTCATCCCAATCCCGTTCCGTATGCTGATGTAGTGACTACCACAACGCACAAAACACTTCGCGGGCCTAGGGGCGGACTTATCCTTTGTAAAGAAGAGTTTGCTAAATTAATAGATAAGGCTGTTTTCCCCGGAATCCAGGGCGGTCCGCTTATGCATGTAATTGCAGCCAAAGCAGTAGCTTTGGGCGAGGCATTAAAACCCGAATTCAAGGTTTATCAGACTCAGATACAGAAAAACGCAGCAGTTCTTTGCGAGGAGTTGAAAAAAGAAGGATTTAACGTTATTTCAGGAGGCACAGATAATCACCTGATGCTAATTGACCTTCGTCCTTTTGGAATTACCGGAAAAGAAATGGAGTCACGACTTGACGAAGTACATATTACAGTAAACAAGAATGCGATTCCTAACGACCCTGAAAAGCCTTCTGTGACATCTGGAATCAGGGTTGGAACGCCTGCGGTAACTACAAGAGGCTTTAAAGAAAACGAGATGAAGTTAATAGCAGGCTGGATGAAAGCCGTTGCTACCGATTTTGAAGCAAATAAAGAGAGAATCGCTTCCGAAGTGGATGCGCTTTGCAAGAAATTTCCTATTTACGAATGAGGGCAGTTAATTGAAAATACTTGTTGTGGGTGGCGGCGGAAGAGAGCATGCCATTGTAAAGAAAATCAAGGAGAATCCCGAAGTTGAGTGCATTTATGCGCTTCCCGGAAATGGTGGAATTGCTAATGATGCGATTTGTGTTCCAATTGGAGCAAAAGACATAGATGCAATTGTCGAATTTGCTCTAAAAAACGGGATAGACTATGCTATAGTTGCTCCGGATGACCCTTTAGTTTTAGGCGCAGTAGATAAACTAGAGCAGGCAGGAATAAACTGCTTCGGGCCAAACGCAAAGGCAGCTAGAATTGAAGGCAGTAAAGTTTTTTCCAAGAATCTTATGAAAAAATACGGCATTCCCACTGCTGCATACGAAGTATTTTCTAATGCCGCTGATGCGCTTGAGTATATCAAGACCGCTCCAATCCCAATTGTTGTTAAAGCAGACGGACTTGCGCTTGGAAAGGGCGTTATCATCGCTATGACAAGAAAAGAAGCCGAAGATGCAATCAAATCCATTATGGAGGATAGAATATTCGGTGCCAGCGGAAGCCAGATTGTAATCGAAGAGTATCTTGAAGGGCCGGAAGTATCCGTGCTCAGTTTTACTGATGGAAAAACTATCATTCCGATGATTTCTTCGATGGATCACAAACGTGCAAAAGACGGAGATAAAGGACTGAATACTGGTGGTATGGGAACTGTCGCGCCTAATCCGTATTACACGAAAGAAATTGCAGATAGATGTATGAAAGAGATTTTCATTCCGACAATAAATGCAATGAATAGCGAAAAGAGCACATTCAAAGGATGTCTATATTTTGGATTGATGATAACTTCTTCAGGTCCAAAGGTAATAGAATACAATTGCCGTTTTGGTGATCCAGAAACTCAGGTGGTATTACCGCTTTTAAAAACTGATTTATTATCAATTATGCGCGCTGTTACAAAGGAGCGTCTCAGCGAGATTAAAGTTGAGTTTTCTCTAGAGAGCGCAGTATGCGTTATTATGGCATCCGGAGGATATCCTCTAGGATACGAAAAGGGATATGAGATTTTTATCCCTGATGAAATAAAAGAGGATATTTATGTTGCCGGAGCGAAAGCAGAGGACGGAAAACTCTTTACAAGCGGAGGACGCGTTTTAGGAGTAACCGCAACAGGCAGTTCTCTTAAAGAGGCCATAAAAGCCGCTTATGAAAAAACAGAAAAAATACATTTTGAGAATGCTTTCTTTAGACATGACATAGGAGCGAAAGCGCTTCTTGCTTTGGAGAAATAAAATGGTCTATAGGATTTACGTAGAAAAAAAGACAGAACTTGCTCACGAAGAGCGCGCACTGACCGATGAACTTAAAAACTTTCTTGGGATAAGTGGACTTGAATATGCCAGGGTGCTAAATAGATACGACACGGAAAATATTTCCGAAGAACTATTCTTAGAGGCGGTTAAAAGGGTATTTTCAGAGCCACAGCTTGATGACGTATACGAAGAGATTCCGTCAAAAGACGGCGATTTTGTATTTGCCGTAGAATATCTTCCCGGACAGTTTGATCAAAGAGCGGATTCAGCTGCACAATGCATTCAAATAATGTCCTGCAAAGATAGACCTATCGTAAAAACCGCAAAAGTATATATTTTAACAGGAAATCTAACTGAGGATGAAAAAGAATCCGTTAAAAAGTATGTCGTAAACCCTGTTGAAGCTAGAATAGCGTCTCTAGAAAAACCGACGGCACTTTCGAGTGAGTTCAGTGCACCTGATTCTGTGGCCGTTCTTGATGGATTCAACGACCTAGACGAACACGGCCTAGAGAAGTTTATTTCGAGCTATGGTCTTGCTATGGACCTTGGTGACATAAAGTTTCTTCAAAACTATTTTAGGGGTGAAAATAGAAATCCTACGATTACTGAAGTGCGTATGACTGACACTTATTGGTCAGACCATTGCCGTCACACCACTTTCTTAACTCACATAGATGATGTAAAGTTTGAAGATGAAACTATCCAAAGGGCATATGAAGAGTATCTTGAAATAAAGAAAAAGCTTCGCCCCGATAGGCCTGTTACTCTTATGGATATAGGCACTATCGCAGCAAAACACTTAAAATCCATAGGACTATTAGATAAATTAGACGAATCTGAAGAAATAAAT
Organism: Clostridia bacterium; assembly: GCA_017960845.1. Taxonomy (GTDB): domain Bacteria; phylum Bacillota; class Clostridia; order Christensenellales; family Pumilibacteraceae; genus Protoclostridium. The sequence continues at coordinate 5,389 of JAGCYK010000008.1, forward strand.
GCCTGCACTGTAAAAACAGAAATAGAAATAGATGGTAAGCTTGAGCCTTGGCTTTTACTATTTAAAAACGAAACGCACAACCATCCTACCGAAATTGAACCTTTCGGAGGCGCTGCTACTTGTATAGGCGGAGCGATTAGAGATCCTCTGTCTGGTAGAGCATATGTATACGGCGCGATGCGTGTAACGGGCGCGGCTGATCCGCTTAAAAAATTATCCGAAACAATTCCGGGCAAACTGCCACAAAGAAAGTTGGTTCAAACTGCTGCGGCGGGCTATTCTTCCTATGGAAATCAGATAGGGCTTGCTACAGGCATTGTTAATGAAATATATCATCCGGGCTACGCTGCAAAGAGAATGGAAATAGGCGCGGTAGTAGCTGCGGCTCCAAGCGAGAATGTTAGAAGAGAGCGTCCCTTAGCCGGAGATGTGGTTATTCTACTTGGCGGAAGAACCGGAAGAGACGGAATTGGCGGAGCAACTGGTTCATCAAAAGCGCACAATGCTCACTCGGTTGAAACGTGTGGGGCAGAAGTTCAAAAGGGAAATGCTCCTGAAGAAAGAAAACTTCAAAGACTTTTTAGAAATCCTGAGGCCTGCAAAATGATAAAACGTTGCAATGATTTCGGCGCAGGTGGCGTATCCGTTGCTGTTGGCGAGCTTGCGGCTGGTCTATGCATTAACCTTGATGCAGTTCCTAAGAAATATGAAGGGCTCGACGGAACAGAACTAGCTATAAGTGAATCCCAGGAAAGAATGGCCGTCGTTGTATCTAAAGAAGATGCTGACGCATTTATGAATCTTGCTAAAAACGAAAACCTTGAGTCTACAGTTATAGCTGAGGTTACCGAAAACCCCAGACTTGTTATGAACTGGAAAGGAAAGACAATAGTGGATGTATCTAGAGAATTCCTTGATTCAAACGGAGCAGAAAAGCACATATGTGTTGAAACTAAATCTCGCAGCAAGATAGATCGCCCGGTAGTAAAGAAATTCGCAGAAGGCTATAAAAACCTTATTTCAGACCTTAATATTTGTTCAACAAGGGGCCTATCTGAAAGATTTGACTCCACAATTGGTGCTGGAACGGTGCTGATGCCTTTTGGAGGAAAGAAACAGCTTTCTCCCATTCAGGCAATGGTGCAGAAATTCCCTGTGGAAAAAGGGCACACCGAAGACTGCTCATTTATGTCTTGGGGCTATAATCCTTTTATAACAGAAAAATCTCCATACCATGGGGCTTATCTAGCCGTTGTAGAGAGCGTATCAAAGCTAATCGCCTCAGGCGCCTCTTTTAAAGACGTTTATCTTACTTTCCAGGAATATTTTGAAAAGCCTGGAAAGAATCCGAAGCGCTGGGGCAAGCCTCTTAGCGCGCTACTTGGAGCATTCAAAGCGCAGCTTGACCTCGGGGTAGCAGCAATAGGCGGAAAAGATTCTATGAGCGGGTCTTTTGAAAAGCTTGACGTTCCTCCTACGCTGGTTTCTTTTGCAGTGACTACGGGAAAAACGTCTGATGTCGTTTCTTCTGAGTTTAAAAAAGCAGGGCATAAAGTAATTCTTGTTGCGCCGCTTTATGACGATGATGGAATACCTGATGTTCAATCGCTTAAAAAGTGCTTTGAAAAAGTAACAGGACTTATTCGTGAAGGAAGAGTGTATTCCGCTTATACTCCCGGGTACGGTGGTGTTGCAGAGGCAGTTTACAAAATGTGCATAGGAAACGGATTTGGTTTTGATTTCTCAAGCGACGCAGGGGAAAGAACGATATTCGGATACAGATATGGCGCATTCGTTTTAGAAGTTGACGAAGAAACGGCCGGGCAGACTCTCGGATATGTAACAAACAGCGACTATATAACATGGAAAAAAGAGAAAATATCTATAGGTGAGCTCTTGAGTTTATATGAATCAAAACTTGAAAGCGTTTATCCAGTGGCTGAAAAAACCGATATTAATAAGTATGAGGCATTCAGCTATACTGAAAGAAACCTAAAAGCCCCTATAATAAAATCAGCTCGTCCCAAAGTGTTGATTCCGGCATTTCCGGGCACTAACTGCGAATATGATTCAGCAAAAGTAATGCGCGATGCAGGCGCAGACCCTGAGATATTTGTTATTAACAATTTGACTTCAAGCGGTATCGCAAGGAGCACAGAGCTTTTTGCGGAGAAAATCAAGGAGTCTCAGATGATATTCATCCCCGGAGGATTTTCTGGTGGTGACGAGCCGGATGGCTCAGGAAAATTTATTCTTGCATTCTTTAGAAATGCATTGGTAAAAGAGCAAGTAGGCAATCTTCTTGATAAAAGAGACGGACTTATGTGCGGTATATGCAACGGATTCCAGGCTCTTATCAAGCTGGG
>JAGCYK010000001.1 GCA_017960845.1 Clostridia bacterium
AAGAGATAAAAGAAAGAAGAAAGGGAGATGTGCCATATCTAGTTGCAGCGTCAGATAAGGCGATAAGGGACTTGGGATTTAATCCTAAGTATAAAGATTTGGAGAGTATAATAAGAACAGCATGGAATTGGCATAGAAATAGGAAATTTTAGAGAGAGGGTGAGGGATGTGTTGTTAAGAGAGGAATTAGAGGAACAAGAAGAGAGAACATTATCACCGTATGCAACCCTTAGTAAGAGATCATTGGGACGACAAAGAGAGGAGGAGGACTGTACAGGGCGTACGAAATTCCAAAGAGATAGGGATAGAATAATACACTCTAAAGCATTTAGAAGGCTTAAACACAAAACCCAGGTATTTATTGCGCCCGAAGGAGATCACTATAGAACGCGCCTTACTCACACGCTTGAGGTTAGTCAAATAGCAAGGACTATATCTAGAGCGCTTAGAATGAACGAGGATCTAACGGAGGCGATAAGCCTTGGTCACGACTTAGGACACACTCCTTTCGGTCACGCCGGTGAAAGAGCATTAAACGAATGCAGGAAGAGCTGCGGCGGATTTACGCATCCGGCTCAATCTCTTCGCGTCGTGGACATTATCGAAGACGACGGCGTAGGAATGAATCTCACGCACGAAGTTAGAAACGGAATAGCGAATCATTCTAGAACAGGTAGCCCCGAAACGCTCGAGGGATTGATTGTAAGGTTTTCTGACCAAATAGCTTATTTAAATCATGATCTGGATGACGCAGTTAGGGCCGGGGTTATGAGCGAAAGCGATCTTCCGGGAAGGGTAAAGAAAGTGCTGGGCACTACTCACGGAACGCGCATAGATTCCATGATAAAGGACATAATATATTCCAGTTATGGCAAAAATGAAATAGTCCAAAGCCCGGATTTTGCCGAAGCTACGGAGCTGTTTAGGAATTATATGTTTGAAAACATTTATCGCAAGGGCGCTGCATGCGCAGAAGAGCCGCGCGTTAATATCGTAATAAAGTCGTTGTTCGACTATCTGATGAATAATAGGCAGGCACTTCCGGAGTTCTTAAGAAATCTAGAAGACACTAGCGACGAACAGAGATGTGCTGACTACATTTCAATGATGAGTGATAGGTATGCGGTTAACTTGTTCGAAAAACTTTTTGTTCCGAAAAGCTGGACTGAAGTGTAAAAATATAAGCAGGTAGAGATGGATTTTACTGAATTTTGCAATCAAGTAATAGACAGAACGGATTTGGTCAAACTTGTATCCAGATATTGCACGCTCAAAAGATCCGGATCGAGGTATTTTGCCTGCTGCCCGTTTCACGGTGAAAGAACGCCTTCGCTTAGCATTAGCCCCGAAACGAAGCTGTTTTACTGCTTTGGCTGCCACAAAGGCGGAAACGCTATTACTTTCCTTCGTGACATAGAAAACATTGATAGCATTGATGCCATAAAGCTTCTTGCTGAAGAGGCCGGACTAGAAATGCCTGAACTGTCCGGGTCAAAAGCGCCAAAAAAAGTAGATAAAGACCATCAGGCAAGACTGTATGCGCTGCTTAAAGACGCGGCTAAGCACTATAATGAGAATTTAAAGTCTGCTTCGGCCGTAGAAGCTAATAAATACATAAAAAAGAGAAACATCCCGGATAACATTATAACTAGGTTCGGAATAGGCTATTCGATAGATAGATTCGAAATGGTGAACTATTTGCAGAAGAAAGGTTATAGCTATAAAGAGATGAAGGATGCCGGGCTAGCGGACAAAAAACTAAGTGCTAACGAAAAAGAGTACTACTATGACGTTTTTCACGAGCGGCTTATGTTCCCGATAATAGACCAGTTTAATCAGGTAGTTGGTTTTGGTGGAAGAGTGCTCGTTAAAACGGATATGGCAAAATATAGGAACACGTCCGGAACGCAGCTCTTTGATAAATCCAAGATTATTTACGGACTGAACTTCTTAAAGAAGAATAAGCGCGAAGGAAAGCCTATAAAGTTCATCATTATGTGCGAAGGCTATATGGATGTCATAGCACTGCATAAAGCAGGCTTCGACACCGCAGTTGCAAGTATGGGAACGGCGCTTACGCCCCAACAGGCAAGAATGCTCAAAAACTACTGTGAGAATGTTGTCATTAGCTATGATGGGGACTCTGCCGGGCAAAAAGCAACTTTAAGGGGACTAGACATACTAAGTTCCTACGGACTAAACGTAAAAGTCGCTGCGCTTCCTGAAGGAAAGGACCCGGATGAGGTTATAAACGAGTTCGGCCCGGATGGGTACAAAAAATGTCTAGCAGAATCGCTTACTTTAACAGAGTTTAAGCTTAAAAACATAAAAAAAGACTACGACTTATCGGATAAAGACGGGCGGGCGAAATATGCAAAAGCCGCAGTAGAGTGCATAAGCAAGCTAGAAGACCCCGTTGCAATGGAAGAGTACTTAAAGGTTGTAGCTGCTGAAACAGGCTATGAAATGTCGGTTCTTAGAAGCCAGGCGGGAATGAACGTAAAAGAAGATAAGCCTGCTGAAGTTAAAGAGGAACTGAGCGAGCTAAAGCCGGAAGAGGCATTCCTTCTATCAAGTTTCATTAAAGGCAAAGAATATGTCAACGCAGCAGATATGGCGCTTATAAAAAAGACAGACTTTACTTCGGCGGTGATTGATTCAGTTACTGAGAGCAGAATGAAAGGTCTTAAAGATGTTTCGGCGCTTCTATACAGCGAGTTATCCGAAGAAATGTCTAAAAAGATAGCGGCTCTGCTAGAAAAAGACTTTGCAGAAAAAGAAAATGCAGAATATTATGGCATATGCGTGTACGATCTTATGCTTGACGAACTAAAGAAAGAAATAAAGAAAGCGACCGAAATGTATAATAAAGCTAAGAGCGAAGAAGAAAAATCAGAATGTTTGGCTGAAATAGCCGCACTTAATAAAAAAATGAAAGAACTGAAGACAAATGGAGGCTTTAAAAATAGATGAGCGAAAACAAATCGCAGGTTAATGAAGAAAAGAAAGAAGCAGAAAGCAGAGTGGAACTTGGAGAAGAACTTCTCAAAGAGGTAAATAAGCTTATTGCAAAAGGCAAGCAAAAGGGAACACTGAATTACGATGAAATAGGCGAAATGATTGCCGTAAGACACGAAGCCACTGCTGAACAAATGGATGAAGTTTTCAATATTCTTCGTGAAAACAATATCGAGATTAAAAACTCCAGTGTCGAACCAGCAGATGACACCATTCAGAAGATCATTTTAGATACGTCTATAAGCGTAGACGATCCTGTAAAAATCTATTTGAAGGATATAGGAAGGGTGTCACTTCTATCCGCTGAAGAAGAAAAAGAACTTGCCATTAAAATGGTCGAAGGTGACGAAACAGCTAAAAAGCACCTAATTGAGGCCAATTTAAGACTGGTTGTATCTATTGCTAAAAGATATGTCGGACGTGGAATGCTTTTCCTTGACTTAATCGAGGAAGGAAATCTCGGACTTATGAAGGCCGTAGATAAATTCGACTATACAAAGGGATTCAGATTCTCTACATACGCAACCTGGTGGATTCGTCAGGCAATAACTAGAGCTATCGCTGACCAGGCCCGTACAATAAGAATTCCCGTTCATATGGTTGAAACGATTAACAAACTGACGCGTACTACTAGATTCTTAGTTCAAGAGCTCGGTAGAGAGCCGACTGCTGAAGAAATAGGCAAAGAAATGGGGATATCGGCTGAACGTGTAACAGAAATACAAAAAATAGCTCAGGATCCTGTATCTTTAGAAACTCCCATCGGAGAGGAAGAAGACAGCCATCTTGGAGATTTCATAGAAGACGAGCACGCGCTTTCTCCTCAAGAGCAGGCAACACAGACTCTATTAAAAGAAGAACTCGCTAAGGTTCTTGAAAGCCTTACGCCTAGAGAGCAGGCCGTAATCAGACTTAGATATGGCCTTGACGGAACACACCCTAGAACTTTAGAAGAAGTAGGAAAGAGATTCGGAGTTACAAGAGAGAGAATTCGTCAAATAGAGGCTAAGGCTCTTCGTAAACTTAGAAATCCTGCAAGAAGCAAGAACTTAAAGAGTTTCTATTCAGAGGACTGATTCATTGAATAGATTCGAAATAATTGCCTCACTGCTTCCGGATAGCCTTGACGCAATATACGAAGTGTGCTGCGACCTCGCGCTCATAACAAAGGCGTCTCTAACTAAAGGCAAA
>JAGCYK010000009.1 GCA_017960845.1 Clostridia bacterium
CTGGCAAGAAACATTACAATATCAATGTTGAAGATTTGCCGCATAATCCACATAATTAACAGAAAACACCGATAGGTGTAGCGAGCGCGACGGCTATATCTATATTAGGAGCCCTGATCAGCGGGGGATCTATCCTAGACGCGTTGGTGCATGGATTAGCGGATGGAATATTCTGGAGCGGAGTCTTTGCCTTTGTATCAGCAAGCATTAATGCGATTAAGACAGGGGTAAGAAGCATAAAAAATGCTAAGATAGAAGGGCCCTCTCAAAGCGGCTCGCAACCATGCTGTAAAATTCATGGAAAAGCACATGGATCAGCAAAACATCAAGCAAGAATCATGAAAGAATCTGAAATGATGCAATCTTCTGGAAAATATTCGGATATTTATTTAAACAAAGCCTTGAAAACTGTTGGTCTAAAAGGATCGCAACGACCAGACATAATCGGCAAAATGGTAAACGGCACTTTTGATGTAATTGAAGTAGCAAGTAAAACACAAGTAAGCACCTCCTTGCTTGGTAGACAATTGGCTAAGAAGGTTGCTCTCATGCAAGCAAATAATCCAGGGGTTATATTTCATCCCATAATTTGGTTGTATGGATAATGGATATAGGAGGTTTATTATGGAAAAAGAAATACCTATTTATCTTAAAAATAAGACAAAAGTGATTGATATTCATAAAAATTTAGATGAATCATACAATATAAAATTAATGCTTGAGGTTTTAGGGCAGAATGATTTTATCCCATTTTTAAGTTCTTACGAGTTGACATTTGCTGAGAAGAAAGAAAAGGCATGGATAATTGATTTTAAAAATAGATACTCATATTTATGGAATCAAGGATATGAGTTGGCTTCAAAAATTAATCCAGAGGGTACGATATGGGGGTATATTAAAAATGGGAAATTTATTGAATTAGAAACATATAAATCGACTTCTCAAGAAGCAAATATTCATCCCGTTATTGTTAAAGTTAAATCTACACAATTAAAAAATGAGTTTGAGATATTTAACAGTTTACTATATGGTTATGATGCTATCATCTCAAACAAGCAAGAAATGGCAATGCCTACAAAATATAAAAGAAAAAGCAAATGTCATATATGTGGATGTGAAACATATAAAATATATATAAATATTCACAATACAGGGAAAAAGGATTTATTGGAAGATCAAGCATGCGAATATATTAATGAAGATAATTGGGTAGATGCCTTTGATTGGATTTCTATAGATTTAGAATGTTCAGATTGCGGAAAAAAAACAAAGGAATGGTTCGAAATGGAAACCATGTGAAAAACTGACAAAACCATGCGGTAGTGCAGCTAACGTTAAAGCTCATAATAGGTGTAGCGAGCGCGACGGCTATATCTATATTAGGAGCCATTATAAGCGGGGAATCTATCCTAGATGCTTTTGTGCATGGGTTAGCTGATGGAATCTTCTGGAGCGGATTGTTTGCCCTGATTACTGCAGGCGTGAATGCGATTAAAACAGGGGTAAATAATTATGCGTCTCGTCAGAAGGAACTTGTTGAAGAATATATTAAAAAGTATGCAAAAACACAAAAGATGCGGAACAAATATACAATTCATTTGAAGGCAAAATTAAAATAAAGACATCCAGAGGCTTGAAAGCACATAGATATTACAATGGAAATAATGCTTTTGAAAAGGGGCGATATCTAACAACTAAACCAACAGCATATCCAATAAAGGATTTAGTATTGAAGAATAACGCAGCAACAAAGCATATTGTACTAGAAATTGCAAAAGGAAAACAGTATTTAGTGGGCAAGATTGCGGGCAGTCCTGTTAAAGCAGTTCAAATTTTTGTTGGACAAGCAAGTTGGTTGTTACCATAGGAGAAATAATAGATGATAAAAAAATATACTGATTTGGAAAGGCGAGCAGAAGAGATAATCAAATTATCTCAAGCTATAGTTTATGATAAAGCTTGCGTGGATCCAAATAACTATGTTCTTGTCGTTGTATTATATGAATTTCGTGAAATTTTAAATATATTGAGAAATAACCGATTATTACTACTAACGAGCAAAAGGCAACCTATTGGTAGTTTGTTTACTATTTCAGATTCTGCTAGTCCTAATTTTAACAAACAATTATTAAACAAAATAGAAGAATTTGAAAAACTATGTTTATTAGTTGATGAACAGGATAAAATATATAGGTATATTGATGGGCAAGAACTTTTTCATAGATATAAGGACACATAAGAAATATTAGAAAAGAAATAATCCTTAGTATGGGCTATGGTGAAACGATGTGGTAGAGTGATTCGCAGCGTTTGTAAACGGATTCTATCATTTAAATATAGGTTGGAAGATAGTTGTTGAAATGGCACGATTTAGTATAGGAGCAATAATTAATGATAACTAATTTTATTAATTTGGAAAAGCAGGCAAAAGAGATAATTGAACTAGCTCAAACTTTACTCGACGACAAATCATGTATGAGTCGAAATAATCGGTTTGTACTTGGTGTTGTGCTGAGGGAATTTACCGAGATTCTAAATATATTAAGAAGCAATCGATTATTGCTGTTAACGAGCAAAAGGCAACCTATAGGGTGTTTATTTATTATTTCAGATTCTGCAGGAGATGATTTTAATAGACAGCTAAGTGCTAAAATATGGGAATTTGAAGGGAAGTGTTCTTTAGTTGAAGAACGATATAAAATATATAGGAGCGAAGATTAACAAAAACTGATTTTATATAAAATAGATTTTGCACTAGAATTTGTAGATAATTAATAAATAGATGCGAACAAGCCGTGGTGGGAGCTATGGTGGAATGGTATAGCAAGATGGATTGCATCGGCTGTAAAGTGGTTCAATGAACTGGATATAGGCTGGAAGATAGGTCTTGGGCTAGTATTCTTTGCCGCTGCTTGCATTATAACCTTGTTTACTCTTGGGCCCACGACTGCTGCTGCATGGATTGCTGTAGGAAAGCTGACGCTTTGGTTTATTGTAGGTGTAGCGAGCGCGACGGCTATATCTATATTAGGAGCCATTATAAGCGGGGGATCTATCCTAGATGCTTTTGTGCATGGGTTAGCTGATGGAATATTCTGGAGCGGAGTCTTTGCCTTTGTATCAGCAAGCATTAATGCGATTAAGACAGGGGGAAGAGGTGTTATAAGAAAAAAAACACAACCTGTTATAAAAGATGGTGTTGAAATTCGTTCAGCCAATAGAACTGATTTTACTAAAGAGGCATAGGAAGAAACACAGTCTCTTCCGTATAATTCAAGTGGTGAAACAATTTCAAATGCGGCTAGTGGAAGAAAGATTCATCGAGAGTTTATGCTTGATGCTAATGGAAAAACGGCAGGTATTTCAATCAAAGGTGCAGGCAGAACGACTGGTAGATATGGTTTTGCGGATGCTTTTGATTCGATAAACAATATAATATATGAATTAAAACCTAATAATGTGCATTCTATTGCTCAAGGCATAATACAACTACACCGATATAATAATGCTTTGGGAGGAATCTGCAAGAGGGTATTAGTGTTATATTAGGAGATTGTAATATGATATCAAAGAATTTTAAAGCAATTAATAAAATAATACTAACGGAATATGGTTTTTCTTTTTTTAATAAGAAATTCTATTTACTATTGAACAATATTATTATTCGTATTCAATATAGACCATATCCATTTGAAAAAGGACAAATGATAGCATATGATATTTTAATAAAGGAATTAGTAAAAGGATATAAACTAGATTCTCTTCATGAAATAGAGAAGGCGTTTGATGATATTACGGAAATCCCAGCACAAATGCCTGCTTTAAAAAATATTATCGTACAAGTGAGGGAGAAAAAGCAAAATGTATTTTATCCCACAGAATTAGAGATGGATAGTTGGGCAAAGGAGTTTAAGGCTGTGATAAATCATTTATTTAATCCATTCAAAGAACACGACTTGGTAGAAATGAAATCTTTGGTTTTAAGTAAGCAAGCCGATGAAAAAATAATTGTAAATAATAGGATAAAAGAGTATTTGTTGAATCGTCGTTGAAAGATTTTTTTAAATTGAACCAAATGTCCCATAACGAAAAAACTCTAAGTTTTTAAAATGCTTGAATTAGGTTTACGACCCAGATGCGAACAAGCCGTGGTGGGAGCTATGGTGGAACGGTATAGTAAGATGGTTTGCATCGGTCATAAAGTGGTTCAATGAACTGGATATAGGCTGGAAGATAGGTCTTGGGCTAGTATTCTTTGATGTTGCTTGTATTATAACTATGCTTACAGCTGGGATGGGAACTCCTGCTGCATGGATAGCGGTAGGGCAGCTAGCGCTTTGGTTTATAGTATCCTAGATGCTTTTGTTCATTAGAAGAACAGGTGATAGAGCTAGAGTCCTAGTACAAAGAATGGTTAGCTGTAACAGAAACGATGAGAATTTCCGAAAAACCAAAATGGTTAAAATAAAGTGTTTTAAAAGGCCATTGAAAAAGACGTTAGCCATAATTAATACAAAAAAGGTGTCATTAAGAAACCAAAATTCTTTAATGACACCTTTTAAGTTTAATGTTTTACAAATAGATTAGTCGTCGAAGTCGTCCCACTCGTCGAATTTTCTCTTATCTGCTTTAGCTTTAGCCACGCGTCGTTTTTCTTCTTCGGCTTGCTCAGTTTCAGCCTGCTTTTGAGCGAGAGCTTGTTCCTTTTCTTTTTCACGCTCTAGTTCTTTTGCAGCCTTTTTGGCTCTTGCAGCAGATGCGAAGTCAACGATTTCATTGTAATCGATTTCTTCTTCGGGCTGCTCTGTTTCAGCGACTTCCTCGGTCTGCTCTGTAGGTTGAGACTCTTCTTCGGCGCTGCTATCTTCTTCAACTGCGCTCTTGCTTTGCTCGGGCTCAATCTCAGTTTCAAACTCAGCAGGGGATTCAACTTCTTCTGCCTCATCAACTGAAGGAGCTTCATCTATAACAGTGTCTTCAGGAATGAATGCAGCAAATTCTTCGGAAAGTTCTTCATTTTCTTTTTCGAGGCGTTTTCTTTCAGCGATTTCTCTCTCAAGATCCTCATCAAATAAATCGTAGGTCTCTTTTCTAGATAGCTCGTCGATAGTCTCTTCATCATTATGGAGAATGTTGTGCTGTTTTACAAGTGTGTAATCTCTGTCGTAGCTGAGTCTAGAAGATTCTACGTCTGTTCCTATTTTCTTGCGCTTAATTGCGAAATGTCTAACTAAAAGGGCGATTCCAGCAACTAGGAGAGCAACAACTAGAAGGATGCTGGAGTAGATGTACCAGCTGTTTGACATATCGCATTTGTTTTCATCTTCCTTATCTTTGTTTTCCTCTTCGGTTTCAGTTGATGAAAGATTAATAAAGACAGCATAAGGTGTTCTATCAGTTCCAGAAGCATCCATTAATTTTTGCGCTTCTTCTGCCTCAGCATTTGTAGATTCTTCTACTGCGATACCAGCTATAATAAACGTTCCTTTTGCATATTGATCTATTTGCTGTCCGCCTATACCGAATTCAATTGAGAAATTTTGTTTTGTTTGTTTTTCAGCTTCTTCGGCAACTTCTCCACTTGCTTTCAGATAAACTGTAAATACTTTAAAGTCAGACTCGAAATTATCTGTCTCTCCGGAGATGGTCGTAACCGTTGCGGTCGAGCGCATATCTGATAGAGCATATGTAGTTCCGTCAGTCTCTCCGACTAAGGACATATATGCGCCTTTATAGTTAGTGCTAGCCTGGTCGCCAGGAACACTTATTTTTGCAATAATAGAGAATTTGTAGTAATAACCGGATTTAAGAGTGTACCTTATTTTGCTCTTTACATTGGAGTAGGTAGGAACATTGTTCTTGATTATAAGGGCATATTTATCAGGTGCTCCATTGTGGCTATATCCGCCATTCCAATATAGACCGGCATGTGCATCGGGAGTATCACCATTGCTTTGAACGGCAGTGCCATCAAAGATTCCATATGTAACAGCGCCCTCGTTATTTGTTGTCAATGAGAAGTTGTAAGGGGTTTTTACAAAATCAGGAGAATATGTATCAAACGCATAAAGGTTATCTACAACATTTGAATATATTGCCACTTTCCCGTTTTTAGGATCTGTGATATATATTTGACTTTGCTCCTGGAATAAAGCGAGAGCATTGAGGTTTTGCTGCTTTTCTTCTTCTGTAAGTTCTTTAACTTTGGGTCTTGCGTCGTTCTCGTCTTTCTCTTCCTCTTCCTCTTTAGCCGCAGTTACTGAAATAGTAAGCTCCTCGATAGAAACACTGTCTACAAACACAGTTCCTCTGGATAGCTTTTGACGATTGTTAATTTTATCATAAAGTCCGAGCCATATCTCTACGCGAGGATTTGTAAGGCTCTGGTCTCCTGTTTGAATCATAAATGTGTAAGTGTTATATTTTCCGCCAGTGCTGGTAATGTTTTCAATGGAGGTAAGAATTGAGTTCTCGTCCTTTAGAACAATGCTTGCGCCATAACCTTCGGTTTCTGCGCAAAGCGTAACCTCTATCTTATAAATACTATCAGAGCCTACGCCGAAGTTAGCCGATCTATATCCAACAGCTACGCCTTCAGTATACGAATCGGGTAGGGTAGATTCATCCGCCTTAATCATCAGCATATTTGAAACTGTGTCAGAATATTTGTGAGTATTGATGGGGATAACCTTTTCTTCGAATGAAGTGTAGGTTTTTGAAGAAGAAACAGTAACATTATGCGCATCAGAGCTAACAACTCCGCTTACCACATAATCTTCTATTGAATCGTTAGGAACGATAGTGCTCATCCCATCTGTTTCATCCTGGCCGGCAATTACTCTCGTCCAGTGAAGGGGATTGTAAAGGCCGTTATAATTCGGATGATCTTCTAGTTCATTGAAAGAGCCGTTTGAAAAAACACTTGCGTCCTCAGGATCCTTATCAAATATAACAGGCTTTCCTTTTCCGCTGTAGTCCATATATTCCGTATTAGTTATTTCTTCAATACGGACATTGTCAAACATTGCGACTCCGCCTTTTTTCTCGTCTTTGCTTCCCAGCCATATTTCAAGCTGTACAGCATAATCCGTAAAGTATGAGCCTCTAAGGAAGAATGCAATCTCCTTCCATCCGTTTCTTGCATCACGATTATCTGTTGAGCCTTCTTCGAAATCTGTTTCAACCCTAAGCTGACCCTTGCCATACTCTGGATTGGACGGGCTAACGCCAACATTAGCTCCGCGATAGTCATAGCCTGAAACCGCTGCGCGTGCAATTTTTCCGCCCACTGTTTTAACCCAAACACTGAGTTTGTATCTCTTTTGGCGTTTTACGATAAAGCTGCGAGTTTTGTATCCTACGGAGATGCTTCTAAATGCATCTCTATTCTTGTCATAAGAGGTGAATAAAGCGATGTTATCGGTATTGCCGTTAGGGGAGTATGCGATTACATCTTTTAGTCCGAGGGTATCAGCATAGTCGTTGAATGGACCTGTTATAAGAGAACTATCCGAACTGTTGTCGGCACAATCCCAGCCGCTTGCATTATTGTTGAAGCTACCAACTTCGCTAGCTTCGTATCCTGCATCTTCAGGCTTTAACAAATTACCTTCATCATCCATACTGAGAAGGTGAGCATTGCTTTCCGAATAATAAAGGATAGTTTCATTCTCATTCGTATAATATGAATCCGCTTCCTTGTGGGGATTTACGAATTGCTTCTTTTTGTCAGCTAAACTTCTTTCTCTGTCAAAGTCTGTCGGAGCGTATTTATAAACGGAAACTTCATCGAACAGCGCATAACCTTGAGCGGTATTGCGAAGTTGATGTGATACTCCAAACTTGTCTTCGAACGAGTAGTTATTTCCCACGCCAAGAGTGATGCTTACAGAGCTGTCATACATCGTGGATGTTTCAATAAAGAATGCGTAATTAACCCAACCGAACTTTCTGTCTTCGTTGGTATTTATATCTCTAAAATCTCCGGTATATCCTACATTGCGAAGATATGTCTGAGTGTTGATGTCGTTTATACAAACGTTGTTTTTTAAACCATTTAGTGTAATTGAGGCTCCGCCTTCACTGAATTCGCCTGTGCGAACCCATATGCTGAACTTGTAGAAAGAATTGGCCTCGAGAGTAAGACTGTATGACGTAAAGCCATAAGCAACATTCGCATTGTTGGTGTTTATCATGAGCACCTTGTTCTCGTCGCTTGGAGAAGCGGGGGAGGATTTGGGAATGCTCTCTTTGTTATCGTCATACATGTTGAGCTTAACAGCGTCTTGAACTTCATATGTATTGAATTTGTCTGGAGACAAATCTATTACTCCGTCTAGAGTACTACCTTTGCTTGCATTCTCTCCGAGAACGGCTCCGGACCAAGATGCCGGTTGGGCAATAATGCCAGAGCCTTCGGTATCGCCAAAAGATCCATTTGTCAGGGACATAGAGGTCTTTGAAAAAGCAGCGGGTTCTTCGGCATTCGCTATAGGCCTATCTTCTCTTTGAAATGAAACAAGTGAAAGAAGAATCATTACAGCAAGAAGAATGGCTGCGAAACCCGAAAAATGTCTACTCATTGTCTTTAATTTTTTTAGCATTTGTATTTTCCTATCAGTTTCTATTAGGGCGCTTTCAAGATATGTATTTTTTCACGCCCGGATAATCGTACTGTGCTATTATACCCTATAGGTCCTTGCTTTTGCAAACAAATTGCTGTCAGTTATTTATATAATAAATATAAATAAATCAAACCGGCACATAAACAAAACGCTGCTTAAGATACTTGCAGCAGCGTTAAGGATAATTATTGATGATAAATAAGCTTAGCTACGCCTTTTAGTGCGAAGAACAATCAAGATTACAAGTGTGGCGGAAAGGATACCAAATACAAGCAGTGCAAAGGCGAGGTAGTTAAAAGATGAGGAAGTGCTCTGCGAAGAAAGGTTGCTAGCTTCAGTCCAGCCCTCAGTTAAAAGTCCGTTTGCGTCAATGAAAAGAATTCTAGCACTTCCATTTGACACTTCTTCTCTAAATACCTTTGTTCCGTTTTCAAGTCTTGCTAGAACGGTGCTGCTATCATTAGACTCATAAACAGCTATAGTTTCGCCTTCCTTGCAAACAATTGAATCATTGAACATTCCCAAGCCATCATCATCGCCTGAGATCGGAGATTGACTTACGGCGTCTAAAGGAACGTATCCTTCTAGTTTGGCGGTTTTAATATGTACCCACTTTCTTCCGGATGCATCTTTATAATCTCTGGCCATTCTAAGAGTTTCGGCTTCTTCAGAGAAGGAAAGCTTTTCTGTGAGCTTTTCGGACAGAGTTGTCGGCAGCGCATAAACAGAAAGCGAGCTTCTTGCATAAACTGAGCCAAAAGATTCTGAGGATAACTCAAGCGGGTCGCTAAGCATTCTTTTATTAATATATCCGCTAGAGCGCCCTCCGGCAGACTCGGCATATACGTAATAGTAGTCGCTGCCTTCGTATTCTTTTAAAACAATGCAGTAGTCTCCTTCACAGAACAAATTGGATTCTAAGCCCTTTGTCTCGCAAGGAGTAGGGTAAACGTATGTCGAGTAGCGATTAATGGTTCTTATGTCCGGGTTTGCTATTAGTGCACCGATATCTGCTTTGGCTTCCGTTTCCCAGTTTTGATAGATGGTTTTGTCCGTAAGCATATCCGTTTTTGCGTCAGAGGCGCTAACTATTATAAGGTCGCAGGCTGAGCGGTCAGTAACAATTAGATCTCCAAGGCCGTATTTTTCATTTTCGCTTTTAGATAAAGAAACAGAAGATATCTCATTTCCGCTGAAAACTACTTGGGTTCCGTTTTTCTTTATTTGCTTACCGGAGTAACTGAATACGTTTTGTGCATTGTCAGTGAAGAAACCGATTGCATCCTGAGCATCGATAACTCCAAGCGGAGAAGAGATCTCGCCGTTTTTCAAAATAAAGAGATTGCCGTTAATTGATACATCGAAATCGGTAACGCCAGTCTCTATAAGTGAGCCGCTAGGGGCATACAGCGAGCCGGATGAAAGGTAATAAATGTCGTCCGCATCCGGATGACTTCTGTCGACAACAACTTTTGAGATGTTTCCGCTAACTAGAGTCCCATCTTGTCCAAGTTTAAATATGCCGGTTTTTGTGGAATAAAAAATATTGCCGAAATAATCAATCGAAATTGAATTAATCTGACCAGTCGCAGCGAGGGAAGTTGAAGAGTTTTTAATGATATTTCCAGCCGCAATCGCAAAAGTATCCGCACGAAAATCGCAGACGGGTGAGTCTGTTTTGCTGAGAAGAGTTTCGGTAATCCCGTTTTCTTTCAGCTTGCAAATTTTTCCAGATCTCGTAACGTAATAAATGGAAGTACTATCCGAAGTCATAGAAATAATACCACCGATGCTAAGGCTCTGTGCACCATATATAAATAGCGAGTAGTCAGTCGAGTAGTAAATGGAGTCTTTATAGAAAACCACATCCGTAATATTACCGTCATAGGTAAGTTCGTCGTCTAGCACCTCAATTTCTGAGCCTAGTGCATAGCGCTCAAGCGAGTAGCGTCCGGCCTCAAAACAGATGTAATAAAGGAAACTGCCCTCACCGCACAAACAAGCAATGTTTTTGCCTTCTAGTGATGGAATAACCTCGCCTGTAGAATAATCGTATGCTTTGCCATCACGGACATAGCAAGAAAAACCGTTTAAAGCAGCAAAATCACTGCAATCGGTTGACTTAAGAAGGGAAGATGATCTGACTGCGATTTGTCCTCCTGCTAAATTAGAGTCGTACTCCTCTTTTTTTACTGCCCCATCTGCATCGATAGAAGCAATAAGTCCGTTTTCTAAAAGAACATATAGTTTTTCATTCCCTGCACAAACAGTTTTAGGTGAAGATAGAATAAATCCGCTTTCTGCAGGCTTGATTTCAGCAGCCTTTACAGTCTCGACCCAAGTGGAAGCGAAGGTAAAGCAAAGCGCTAGAATAGATAGCGAAATGAAGGTAATGGTTAGAATTGAAAATAGTCTAGTTTTCATTGAAAAAAGTATAAACGATAATTAGTCGTTTGTAAACTTCAATGCTTTCATTATTTAGAAAAATAATGCATTGCTATTTTGCCCGGCCTTGAGCACTGATTTCGAAAAAAAGCACCCCGTTAATCGAAAAATGCACTTTTAAGGGCTCATTTTCCTCTATAGTATATTAAAAATACTGAATAAAAAATAATAAATCATTTTTTCAAAACGGTATTTACAAAAAACAGGGTCGGTGCTATAATTGGTAATGGATAATGGGTGAATTTTGCATTAAATTTATTTAAAAAGGACAAAACAGCATGGAAAAAATAGCCGTAATTGACATGGGAAGCAACTCTGCAAGACTAATCTTAGCCTATGTTTTGGAGGACGGACACTTCGTAGTTTACGACGAATTGCAAGAGACAATCAGGCTTGGCCAGGATATGGAAAGGGATGGCTTTTTAAAGCCGTCACGCATTCAGCAAGCAATCAAGACATTAAAGATGTTTAGAAAACTTTGCGACACTAATGATGTTGACAAGGTTTATGCTGTTGCGACAAACGCAGTTTGCCGTGCAAAGAATCAAAAGAGCTTTCTTGATGAAATAAATTCAACATGCGGATTTAGATTTAGGGTGCTTTCTAGCGACGAAGAGGCTACTCTCATTTATCATGGAGTAATCAATTCGCTTGATGTACCTAAAGGTGTTATTTTTGATATAAGCGGAAGCAGTATGCAATTTTTGCAGTACAGCAGAAGAAACATACTCAATTGCACATCAATAGACATAGGCGCATTTATGCTCAGCGAAATGTTCAATGAAGAGGGGCGTGC
>JAGCYK010000010.1 GCA_017960845.1 Clostridia bacterium
CAAATACAGTGAAAATGCGCCTATCGTCTTGGCTAGCTAGCCTAACTTCTATTGGATCATCGCTAAGCGGAGGCGCGTTAAGTGTATCAAAGCCAATTTCAGCCCCGCGCACCGCTTTAAGTATTCCCATTTCAAAAGTCGGAGCAATTGACATAACCTCTCCGGTTGCTTTCATTTGCGTTCCAAGTCTGCGGCTGGAACCTGCGAATTTATCAAAAGGCCACTTGGGAAACTTAACTACGATATAGTCAACCTGCGGCTCGAACCCAGCAAGTGAGTAACCGCTGTCAGCATTGCGAATCTCGGATAGAGTATAACCAAGCGCAAGTTTTGTGGTTATTTTAGCTATTGGGTAGCCGGTTGCTTTTGAAGCGAGTGCGCTTGAGCGCGATACCCTTGGATTAACTTCAATTACAGCATATTCGGATCCGTCCGGCTTTAAAGCGAACTGGCAGTTGCATCCGCCTACTATTTCTATTGCTGAAACTATGTCTAGAGCAGCCTGGCGGAGCATTCCAAGCTCAGCCTCGCTAAGTGACAATGCCGGAGCTACAACAATCGAGTCTCCTGTATGGATTCCGACCGGGTCAACGTTTTCCATAGAGCAGACAGAAACCGCACATCCGGTTTCGTCCCTCATTGTTTCAAATTCTATTTCTTTCCATCCGGAAATGCACTTCTCTACCAGTATTTGAGTTATGGGAGACATTTCGAGTCCGTTTCCGGCAATAATTTCTAGTTCACCTGGGTTATTTGCTATTCCTCCGCCCGTTCCGCCAAGAGTAAAAGCAGGACGAATTATTACGGGATAGCCTATTTCTTCAGCAATTCTAAATGCAGTCTCTAGGTCATTAGCTATATCAGAAGGAACGCACGGCTGACCTATTTCCTTCATTGTATCTCTAAACAGCTGACGGTCTTCAGCCTTATCAATGCCGCTTATACCCGTTCCAAGAAGGCGCACTCCGTATTTTTCGAGCGTTCCGTTTCTTGTTAGCTGCATTGCTATATTAAGTCCGGTTTGTCCTCCAAGACCTGCAAGCAGTCCGTCCGGGCGCTCCTTTTCAATAACACGCGCAACAGTTTCGGCGTTTAGCGGTTCTAGGTATATCTCATCAGCAAGGTGCTTATCCGTCATTATTGTTGCGGGATTGGAATTGACTAAAACGACATCTAGACCTTCCGCTTTAAGTACGCGGCAGGCCTGAGCGCCGGCATAGTCGAACTCGGCAGCCTGGCCTATAACAATAGGCCCGGAGCCGATTACAAGTACTTTCCTAATATTCTTATACCTTGGCATTTAATATTTCCTCATCAACTAAACTTGCCGCCATTACGGCTTTGATTGTATGCATCCTATTCTCTGCTTCGTCGAATACTACCGATTGACTGCCTTCGAACACTTCATCAGTTACTTCCATACAGTCAATACCGAATTTTTTATGTATATCTGCGCCTATTGTCGTATTTAGATCGTGGAATGAAGGAAGGCAGTGCATGAAAATGCAACTGCTTTTAGCTGCGCTCATTGCTTTGCTTGTTACTCTATATGGCGTTAAATCCTTGATGCGCTTCTCCCAGACTTCGTCCGGCTCGCCCATTGAAACCCATACGTCTGTATATATTACGTCAGCACCGATTGCGGCCATTAGCGGGTCAGTAGAAAACTCTATCGAGCCGCCGCTCTTTTTAGCTATTTCTTTGCATAAGTTAGTAAGCTCATTAGATGGATAGTACGCTGAAGGCGCGCACGCAACAAAGTTCATGCCCATTTTAGCGCAACCAACCATAAGCGAGTTTCCCATATTATATCTGGCATCACCCATATATACAAGTTTGATGCCTTTAAGATAGCCGAACTTCTCTCTAATAGTCATAAAATCAGCTAGAATTTGTGTCGGATGAAACTCGTTAGTTAGTCCGTTCCAAACAGGAACGCCGGATTTTTCAGCAAGCTCTTCAACTATCTTTTGTCCATAACCGCGGTACTCTATTCCGTCGAAAATCCTACCGAGAACTCTAGCGGTATCCGCAATGCTCTCTTTTTTACCTATTTGCGAGCCTGCCGGGTCAAGATAAACCGGGTGCATTCCAAGATCGGCTGCAGCCACTTCAAACGAGCACCTTGTTCTAGTGCTTGTTTTTTCAAAAATGAGCGCAACATTCTTTCCCTCGCAGTACCTGTGCTTACGGCCGCTCTTTTTCATCTTTTTGAATTTGTCTGACAAATCAAGCAGATATGTTATTTCTTCTTGACTAAAGTCGAGCAGTTTAAGAAAACTTTTTCCTTTAAAGTTCATCGCTTTTCCCTCTCTATCAAATCTGACAAGCTTTTTTTATGACAGCAATCGCCTTTTCAAGCACAGTTTTTGGAATATTTAGCGCAGGAAGAAGACGAACTTTATCTTTTGCAGTTAAACACAATACGCCGTCTTCTAAGCACTCGCTAACGACCGTAGCCGCAGGTTTTTTGGTCTTTATTCCTATCATTAGCCCTTTTCCGCTAACGCTTTCTACCCCGCTAGCATTTTTTAAAGAATCAAAAATAAATGCGCTCTTTTCCTTAACTTCTTCGAGCATCCTATAATCTATCCTACTAAGCACGCTGTATGCAGCGGCGCAGCAAACAGGGTTTCCACCAAAAGTCGAGCCGTGGTCGCCGTAGCTAAATACCGATTGAAGTTTATCTGAAAGAAGGCACGCCCCTATTGGCAGTCCTCCGCCTAAACCTTTAGCAGTCGTTACTATATCCGGATTTACTGAGTAGTGCATATATGCATACATCTTACCGGTCCTACCGTTTCCGGTTTGAACTTCGTCTATTATAAGGGGAATATCATTAACTCGGCAGATTTCTTCCGCCGTGCGCACAAATGCTTCATCAAGCGGCAGCACTCCGCCTTCCCCTTGTATCATCTCCATCATAATTCCTGCTACTTCGTTTTCTTCGACAGCCTTTTTTAGTTCTTCTACCGAGTTAGCAGTAATAGAAATAAAGCCGGGAGTAAGAGGATTATACAGCTTATGGAAAACATCCTGCCCTGTCGCAGCAAGTGTTGTTAAGGTACGGCCGTGAAAGCTGTTCTTTAAAGTTATGATTGTATAACAATTGTCACCCTTTTTCTCTGCTGAGTATTTCCTAGCGGCTTTAATCGCGCACTCGTTAGCTTCGGCGCCCGAGTTTGCAAAGAATACTTTGCTCATGCCTGTTAGATTGCAAAGAAGCTGAGCTAGATTCGCCCCCGGCTCAGTGTAGTATAGGTTTGACATATGCTGAACTTTGCCAATCTGCTCGGTTACTGCCTTTTGCCACTTCTCATCAGCTATACCGAATGCAGTTACGCCAATTCCAGAGCCCATATCGATATATTCTTTGCCGTTAATATCCTTAACAACCGAGCCCTTGCCGGAAACAATTTCCACAGGAAAGCGCTTATATGTCGGGGCAATATATTTAACGTCTTTCTCAAGAAAACTCATTTATTTATCTCCCCTTATCCAGGTTCCTGCACCTTCGTCGGTGAGTAGCTCCATTAAAATGGAGTGCGGAACGCGTCCGTCCATTATAACGACGTTTTTAACACCGCGGTTGATTGCTTCGATGCAGCAGTCAATCTTAGGAATCATTCCACCTGAGATTATGCCGTCCGTTTTAAGTTTAGCGGCCTCTGAAACGGTGATTTCCGGGATAATAGTGGATGTATCTTCCTTATCTTTTAGCACGCCTGCGATATCCGTCATCATTATAAGCCTTTCAGCTCCAAGCGCCGCGGCGATATGAGCTGCCGCAGTATCTCCGTTTATATTATACGTATTTCCTTCACGGTCGCAGCCAAGAGTAGAAATAACGGGGATATAACCGCGCTCAATTAGGTCATGAACCGGCTTTATATGGATCTGAGTGATTTCTCCGACGTAGCCAAGCTTTTTGTCTTTAATCTTTGCTTCAATGAGCCTTCCGTCCATTCCGCTAAGACCTATTGCCTTGCCGCCTTTCATCTCTAAAAGGTTTACAAGTGACTTGTTTACCTTACCAGCAAGAACCATTTGAACGATATCTACAGTCTCCTTGTCAGTAACCCTAAGCCCGTCAACGAACTCGGATTTTTTGCCGAGTTTGTCCATCAACTCGTTTATTTCAGGTCCGCCGCCGTGAATGAGTACAATCTTTACGCCAATCAGCCATAAAAGAACTATGTCTTCCATGACTTGCTGCTTTAGCTGCTCATTTATCATAGCGTTACCGCCGTATTTAACTGCAACTATCTTTCCTGTATACCTTTTTATGTACGGAAGTGCCTGTGTAAGGATCTCCGCGCGCTCTGAATTTGAAAACATTCCTGCCATTTCTTTTCTCTCCGTATCTTTTTTAAGTCCTATAATCCCCGTTTATCTTAACATAGTCGTAAGTTAAGTCGCAGCCCCAGGCTTTTGCGCTAGCCGACCCGCTATTAAGCGAAACAAGTATCTCTATTTCTTTTTCTAGAAGTATCTTTTTGGCAATTTCTTCGCTAAATACTACTCCCGAACCATTTTTGCAAACTTCTATTCTCCCAGCGCTGCTCTTAAACGAAACATCAATTTTATCTACATCCACGTCCGCTCCGCTGTAGCCGATTGCGCATAGCACTCTTCCCCAGTTAGCGTCCGCTCCGAACATTGCCGCTTTTAATAGGCTCGAGCAAACAACGCTCTTTGCTACAATTCTAGCGGTTTCTAGGTCACTTGCTCCGTCAACCGAGCACTCTAAAAGTTTTGTAGCGCCCTCTCCATCAGCAGCAATCATTCTGCAAAGCTGAACGTTTACTGTGTTAAGCACTTTCATGAACATGTCAAAGTCTTCGCCTTCGCTTTCTATGCATTTGTTTCCTGCTAGGCCGTTTGACATAACAGTTACCATATCATTGGTTGAAGTGTCTCCGTCGATGCTTAGCATATTGAAAGTTGAAGTTATATCTCCTGAAAGCGCCTTTTTAATCATCTCGCCTGATATGCAAACATCAGAAGTGATAAAGACTAGCATTGTAGCCATATTCGGATGAATCATTCCACTTCCCTTTGCTATTCCGCCCATCCTGCAAGTTTTGCCGCCGATCGAGAACTCAAGCGCTATTTCTTTTTTAACGGTATCGGTTGTCATTATTCCTTCTGCTGCGTCATCGCTTCCGTTTTTAGAAAGAGATTTAATGAGCTTTGGAACGCCCTTTTCAATGGGAATCAAGTCAAGAGGAACGCCTATAACGCCTGTTGAGGCTACGACTACGTCAGTCGCTTTAATCCCAAGCCCCGCTGCTACGCACTCGCACATTTTACTAGCAATTTCTATTCCGTTAGCATTGCAAGTATTAGCGTTTCCGCTATTTACTATAACGGCTTGAGCCTTGCCGTCCGAAATATTGCGCTTTGTTACTTCAAGCGGAGCTCCCTTTACAAGATTTTTAGTATAAACCGCAGCAGTCGAAGCGGGCACTTCGCTGAAAATAAGGGAAAGATCTTTCTTTTGCTTGCTCTTCCTTATTCCGCAGTGCACCCCGCCTGCCGTAAATCCTTTAGCTGCGCATATTCCGCCGTCTATTATTTTCATTGTCAATTTTTTACTCCTTAATCTATAACAAGGCCTTCGCATTCGTCAGCGCCTATAATTATATTCATGTTTTGTATTGCTGCGCCAGAAGCGCCTTTTCCGAGGTTATCAAATCTAGCTACTAGCACGATTCTATCTTCATTTCCGGTAACGGAAATTATCATATTATCTTTTCCTGAAAGCAACGCTGCGCTTAAGAAACCGTTTTCGCTTTCGCTACTAACCTTAATTAGCCTCTGCCCTGCATAATATTCTTTGTAAATATCATTTATTTCGTTTATGCCGGCTTTAATATCGCTTTTAAAAAGCGGAATCATTACTTCCATTCCTGAGTAGAAAGGTTCTACAACCGGGCAAAATACGGGATAATTTTTTAGGCCAGTTTGTTTTACCATTTCTTTTAAGTGCTTATGCGTCTGGGAAAGTGCGTAGAGGCGCGGAGCTTTAAGTAGTTCAGTCTGATTTGACTCATACTCAGCAATCATCTTTTTGCCACCGCCAGAGTAGCCTGTTAATGATACGCATGAAAGCTGAGCTTTGTCACTGAGCGCGCCGCTACTAATCAGCGGAGCGACTAGTGCTATGAACCCGCTAGCGTGGCAGCCAGGATTCGCAATTCTATTAGACTTAGCTATTAGCTCTCTTTGCCCTTTTAGTTCAGCTAGACCATATGTCCAGCCTAACGCCGTCCGGTGCGCAGTGGACGTATCTATCACTACTGTGCTAGAGCCTAGTAACTTTTCAGCCTCAACGGCAGCGTCATCAGGAAGGCATAAAAACGCGATATCGCTACTAGCAAAGGCGTCTTTTCTAGCGCTTTCATCTTTTCGAAGGGCCTCGGGCAAAGAAATAATCTCGATATCCTTTCTTTTTGCAAGCCTGTCGTATATTTTGAGCCCGGTAGTTCCGGCGCTTCCATCTATAAACACTTTGGTCATTTTTTAAGAAATTCCTTTACAAGCTTAATCTGTTTTTCTACAGACTTTATTCCCGGACCGCCTTCGCTTATCCTCTTTTCTACGCAGGTTTTAATGTCTACTGCCTCGTATATACTTTCGTCGATCAGCTCGCTGAACTGCTTGTAGCTTTGCAGCGGATAAGTTTCAAGAGTAAGCCCTTTATTAATGCAGTCAGCTACTATTAGGCCGGACTGCTTGTAAGCGGAGCGGAAAGGCATTCCCTTTTTAACTAAATAATCAGCTAGATCCGTTGCGTTTATAAACCCGCCGCTTGCAGCCGCTGCCATTTTATCAGTATTAACCGTCATCGTTTTAATCATTCCGCTAAATACGTCAAGGCATATCTTTGCAGTATCGCATGCGTCGAACGCGCCCTCTTTATCTTCCTGCATGTCCTTGTTATATGCTAGAGGCAGGCCTTTAAGTACGGTTAGAATACCCATTAGATCTCCGTATACCCTTCCGGTCTTACCGCGAACGAGCTCAGCCATATCCGGGTTTTTCTTTTGAGGCATAATGGACGAGCCTGTTGTAAACGAATCGGATAGCTCAATGAATTTAAACTCCCAGCTAGACCAAAGAATAATCTCTTCAGATAGCCTAGATAGATGCATCATCATTATGGATAAATCAGAAAGGAGTTCTACTATAAAGTCCCTGTCAGAGACTGCATCGAGCGAATTTTCACAAATTCCATCAAAATCAAGCTGCTCAGCTTCGTAGGCGCGGTCAGTTTTATATGTAGTGCCTGCTAGAGCGCACGCCCCGATCGGAGAATAGTTCATCCTAGCCCTACAACTTAAAAGCCTATCAACATCACGCATAAGCATCATTGCGTATGCAAGAAGATGATGAGCAAAAGTAATAGGCTGAGCGCGCTGAAGATGGGTATAGCCCGGCATAATTGTTGTTTTGTTTTCCTCTGCCTTTTCACTCAGCGCCTCTATAAGCGTCTTTATTTTTGAAACAATCTGATCGATTTCTTTCTTTAGATACATCCTGATGTCAAGCGCTACCTGATCGTTCCTGCTCCTAGCGGTATGCAGTTTCTTTCCGGTTTCACCAATGCGCTCCGTTAGAACCTGCTCGACGAACATATGAATATCTTCGCTAGTAGCATCAATTTCAAGCGCTCCGGACTCTAAATCTGAAAGTATGCCGGATAGTCCGTCAATAATGGAATTAGCTTCGGCTGTAGATATAATGCCTTTTTTAGCAAGCATTGCGGCATGAACTATGCTTCCCGAAATATCTTCTTCATACATTTTAGAATCGAAAGAAATGGAAGAATTGAAATCATCTGCTATTTTTGATGTATTACCTGCCGTCCTTCCGGCCCACATTTTAGACATTTTTTACTCCTTTTAATAAACAATAGACTGTCCGCTCTACGGCAAAGCCGGCTAAGGGACAGTCAAAGCATTGTTATTTCTCGTTTTTCTTGTTTACAATCGCCTGAACTTTTATCGGAAGTCCGTATAGGTTAATGAATCCTTCAGCGTCCTTTTGATTGTAATTGCTCTCACCGAACGTCGCAATCTCTTCGCTGTAAAGCGAGTAATCGCTCCAAACTCCTGCTTTAATTATATTTCCCTTATATAGTTTTAGTTTTACTTTTCCGGTTACATTCTCCTGCGTTTTATCTACAAAAGCCGAAAGCGCTTCTCTTAAAGGAGTGAACCACTGCCCGTTGTAGACGAGCTCAGCAAATGTAATGGATAATTTTTGTTTTTCGTGCATAGTAAGTTTATCTAGGCATATGCTTTCGAGCGCTTCGTGCGCTTTGTATAGGATTGTTCCTCCCGGTGTTTCGTATACTCCGCGGCACTTCATTCCGACAAGTCTGTTTTCAACGATATCTATTAGTCCGATGCCGTTCTCTCCGCCGAGCTTGTTGAGCTTATAAATAATATTCTTAGCGCTCATCTTCTCTCCGTCTATTGCTACCGGAACGCCTTTAACAAACTCAAGTGTTACATATGTCGGAGAGTCAGGCGCATCGACTGGAGACACTCCCATTTCCAAAAAGCCCTTCTTTTCGTACTTAGGCTCGTTTCCCGTATCTTCGAGATCCATTCCTTCGTGAGACAAATGCCAAAGATTCTTGTCTTTTGAGTAATTTGTCTCTCTATTAATCTTAAGAGGAATGTTATGAGCCTCAGCATAATCAATTTCTTCGTCTCTTGACTTTATTGACCACTCTCTCCAAGGCGCGATTATTGGCATATTAGGAGCGAAATGCTTTATTGCAAGCTCGAATCTTACCTGGTCATTTCCCTTACCTGTACAGCCGTGGCAAATAGCGTCAGCCTTTTCTTTTAGCGCAATTTCAACAAGGCCTTTTGCGATGCAGGGACGTGCGTGGCTTGTTCCAAGGAGATAATCCTCGTAAACTGCTCCGGCTTTCATTGTCGGGATAATGTAGTTGTCCACATAATCATCCGTTAAATCTA
>JAGCYK010000011.1 GCA_017960845.1 Clostridia bacterium
ATGGCACTAAAAGCCAAACAATAGTGCACTTTTCTTTTGATATAGCGTCAAGAATAACTCAGGGCTTAGTTCCTCTAAGAAGAACAGCTTTGCCTCCGGATATAAGGCTACCGAACCAGTGCATTTTTGCTCCGGTGTGATAGAGCGGGGGAATGCAAAGGAATACGTCCTCTTTTTCCTGTCCATGATGTTTCTGTTCGACTACAGCGCTGTGAATAAGGCTGCGATGCTTGTGAAGAATCGCTTTGGGAAAGCCGGTTGTTCCGGAAGAAAAATATATGGCGGCAAAGTCATCTTCGGTTAGGTCTATGCCTTTGGGCTTTCTGCTTGACTGATTGATTGCAAGATGGACATAGTTCTCTGCAAAGTCAGGGCAGTTATCTCCTACAAAGAAGAGGTTGCGCACCTTATGCAAATCATCAGAGATTTCCTCGACTCTTGAAATAAATTCAGGGCCGAAAAAGAGCATGTCTATATCCGCTAGCCCGGCGCAGTACCTTATTTCACTTGCGGTATATCTAAAATTAAGGGGAACGGCGAGCGCGCCCGTTTTTAATATACCGAAATATATCGGCAGCCACTCGAGGCAGTTCATTAGAAGTATGCCGACTTTTTCTCCGCGCTTAATCCCTTTAGAGATTAAAAGATTAGCGCATCTGTTAGCCTTTTCATCAAAGACGCTCCATGTAATTTCACGGCGGTAGCTTTCACTTCTTGACCCTTCAACAAGGCTGTACTCCGTCCAGCTTCTTTTTCTTTCCTTTATTTCCGGATTCAGTTCGACTAAAGCGCAGTCGCTCCCGAATTCGGCGGCATTTCTTTCAAGCAAGTTTGTTATTATCATTTATAAATCCCTTTTATGAATTTTATTCTTCAGTATGTTAACATTTCTAGGTCAAAAAGTAAATCCTATTTTACTTATGCGCCCGTGCTTAGCTAAAAAAGCCCGTTTTTTCTTTTCGTGTTTTTGACCTTTTTTTGTTTCTTAAAGTATGGTTTTCTTGCATATGCGCCGCCCTATATGGTATCATTTCAGTATAATAATTAAGGAATAATTATATGGAAATAGCAGAGAGAGTAAAAAAGATATCGCCTTCGTTAACACTTGCTATTACCGCAAAAGCAAAAGCGATGAAGGCTAGCGGAATCGACGTGGTTTCGTTCGGAGCCGGAGAACCGAATTTCAACACTCCGGATTACATTATAGCTGCGGCAAAAGAAGCTCTAGATAAGGGCATGACAAAATACACTCCGGTTCCCGGAATGGAAATACTGAGAAAGGCAATCGCTGAGAAACTTTCAAAAGAACTCGGCGTTAGTTACACATTTGATCAAATAGTAGTTTCTGCCGGCGGAAAGCAAACGCTTAGAAACGCTTTTGAGACACTTTTAAACCCTGGCGACGAGGTAATAATTCCATCGCCTTTTTGGCTTACTTATCCAGAACTTGTTCGTCTTTCTGGCGGAGAGTGCGTTTTCGTTGAAACGGATAAAAGCAGCGATTTCAAAATAACTCCGGAAAGTCTAGAAAAGGCTATTACGAAAAAGACCAAAGCGCTCATTTTCAACAGCCCTTCAAACCCCACGGGCTCAGTTTATACAAAGGAAGAAATCAAAGCAATCGCAAATGTTGTAGAAAAATATGGCATTTACGTAATAAGCGACGAGATATACGAAAAGCTAGTTTACGGAGAGACTTTCTCTTCGATCGTTTCGGCTTCTCCTGCGATGAAAGACTTAACAATCATTTGTTCAGGCCTTTCTAAATCTTATTCGATGACAGGCTGGAGAGTAGGTTACTCTGCGGCCCCGGCGAATGTTGCTAAAGCGATGAGCAGTTTGCAGAGCCATACAACGTCTAACGTAAACTCTATTGCCCAGTACGCTTCGTACGTAGCACTGACAGATAAGCGCGGCGAAGACTTCCTTAAAGAGATGATCTCCGTTTTCGATAGGAGAAGAAAGCTAATCTGCTCTTTAGTTAATAGCTGCGAGCTTATTTCCTGCAATGAGCCAAAAGGCGCATTCTACGTTATGGTAGATATATCTAAAACATTTGGCAAAACCTTCGAAGGCGAGCTCATTTCCTCTTCGGCAGACTTTTGCAGACTGCTTCTAGAAAAGAGTCTAGTTGCAACTGTGGACGGAGCCGCGTTTGGCGCACCTAACTTTGTTCGTCTATCCTACGCAATCAGCGACAGCGACATCGAAAAGGGTATAAAAAGAATAGACGAGTTCCTAAAAAAACTTAAGTAAGCATTCTAATTAAATTTTAAGAAAACCTTTATAGCTAGTTAAAAGCTTTGGTATAAAATTCAAATCAGATAATGGAGGTATACTCAAATGATTAATGTAATCTGTGGACCTGTAGGCAGTGGAAAAACCGACAAAATTGTAGGAAACGCAAACAATTCACTTCTTTCCTGCGACGGAAACATAGTATTCCTTACGGACAACTCGTCAATTTCCAGGAATGTTAAGCCTCAAATAAGGTTTATAAACGTTAAGGAGTTCATTAAGTACAACGAAGACAGCTTTTTAGGACTTCTTGCCGGCATCCTCGCATCGAATGCCGACGTAAAAAAGATTTACATTGACGGACTTGCTCGCATATTAAACTTAAAAGCGGATAATATGGAGGACCTCCTTTCAAAAATAGAAATACTTGCAGACAAAATGGGAGTGGAAGTATTTATGACGATTACCGCCAGCAAAACCCCCTCTTTCATGAAGAAATACATAGTTTAACTGATTTTAAGGAAATAACGAATGCTTTTTACTTCCACAAGAAATAATAAACTAAGAGTAAAAGGCTCAGAGGCTGTTCTGAGTGGGCTTGCGCCCGACGGAGGACTATTTGTCCCGGTAGAGCTGCCTAAATTGAGTAAGCCGGACCTTGAGCAAATGCTGGAAATGGATTATCCAGAAAGGTCCGCTTTTATCATGTCGAAATTGTTCGACGAACTTTCTTTTGATGAGCTTAAAGTTATCGCTAGAAGGGCATACTCAACATTTG
Organism: Clostridia bacterium; assembly: GCA_017960845.1. GTDB lineage: Bacteria > Bacillota > Clostridia > Christensenellales > Pumilibacteraceae > Protoclostridium. The sequence continues at coordinate 3,017 of JAGCYK010000011.1, forward strand.
ACGGAGACCCCGCGCCGATTGTCGGAATTGACGAGAACGTTTGGTTTATGGAGCTTTACCACGGCAAAACGCACGCGTTCAAAGATATGGCGCTTTCAGTTCTCCCGCTTTTAATGACCGCGCTTAAAGAAAAGGCCGGGCAAAAGGAGCTATGCCTGATTCCTGTTGCAACCAGCGGAGACACAGGCAAAGCTGCTCTAGAAGGTTTTTCTGGCGTAGAAGGCACTGGCGTTTACGTTTTCTATCCGGACGGAGGAGTGAGCGCTACTCAAAGAAAGCAGATGGTTACTACGCTTGGTAATAACGTCTGCGTGTCTGCTATAAAAGGCAATTTTGATGACGCCCAGACCGCAGTAAAAAAATGTTTTACTTCCATAGAGCTTAAAGAAGCACTTAAAGAATGCGGCGCTAAACTGACCGGGGCAAACTCCATTAATTTCGGACGACTCGCTCCGCAAATAGCTTATTATGTTTCAGGTTATTTGGATTTAGTAGGCGGCGAAGTAATCAAGATGGGCGAGGAGATTAGCTACACCGTTCCGACAGGAAACTTTGGTAATATTCTAGCGGCATACTACGCTAAAAAAATGGGCGTGCCTATTAAGAGACTGGTATGCGCTTCAAACGAGAATAATGTTTTAACGGAGTTCATTAGCACCGGAGTATATTCGGTTGATCGCCCGTTTTTAAAGACGATGTCCCCGTCTATGGACATTCTTGTTTCAAGCAATCTCGAAAGATTTCTTTTTGACCTGGCCGGGAAAGACTCTATGGTAGTAAAAGGCTGGATGGAAGAGCTTAAGTCAACCGGCAGGTACGATATAGGCAGTGAGCTTGCATCTAAACTTAAAGATGAATTTACTGGCGGATACGCAGAAGAAAGCGAGTGCGTAGACGCAATCGGCTATCTATTCGATGAATATGGCTATTTGGTTGACCCGCACACCGCGGTTGGATACGCAGTTGGCTCTGCTTATTCAGACGAAGGACAAATGATTTTTGTCTCCACTGCGTCTCCTGTAAAATTCGCGGCATCTGTTTTGTCTTCAATAGGCGAGTCAGTCCCTTCGGATGATAAAAAAGCGTTGCTTAAACTAGAAAAAGTAACAGCATTCGACATACCGCAAAGCGTTTCGGATTTATTTGGAATGGAAGAAAGATTCACCTCGGTTATTTCTACTAAAGAGGTGCAAACAAAAATTGTTGAATTTGCTAAAAAACTAAAATCGCAGCAATAAGGATAGACATATGGAAGAATCGATTACGCAAAGAAAAAGAGTATATTCGGCATTGAAACCGACAGGAGATCTCCAACTCGGCAATTATATAGGTGCGCTTAAGAACATGGTTAAGCTCCAAGAGGATTACGATTGCATTTATACGGTTGCGGATATGCATTCCATTACTGTTGATTGCGTTCCGGCAGAGCTTAGAAAGAGAACATATGACTTTATGGCGCTGTTTCTTGCTATCGGACTTGACCCTGAAAAGACTCTTTTATTTGTTCAAAGCCACGTAAGCGCTCACGCTGAGCTTACCTGGGTGCTAAACTGCAACACAATGATGGGCGAAGCTAGTAGAATGACTCAGTTTAAAGACAAGAGCAAAAAAGCGGGAAAGAGTGGAATTAACGTTGGACTTTTCGACTATCCAGTGCTTATGGCTTCAGACATTCTTCTTTACCAGGCAGACCTTGTCCCGGTAGGAAAAGACCAGCTTCAGCACTTAGAGCTTGCTAGAAACATTGCCGAAAGATTTAACAATAGATATTCCGCTACATTCACTCTTCCTGAGCCTTATGTGGGAAACAAAGCTACTTCTAAAATATTCAATCTACTAGACCCTAAGAGCAAAATGGGTAAAACTGACGACAGCGTAGGCGGAGTTATCTTCCTTTTAGACCAGCCTGACGTAATAATGAAAAAGTTCTCCCGCGCAGTAACGGACTCTGAGTGCGAGATTAAAGCGTCCGCCTCAAAACCCGGAATCACGAATCTTCTCGGTATTTATTCGGCTGTTACCGGCAAAACGGTCGCTGCGGCGGAAAAGGAATTTGCCGGAAGAGACTATGCATATTTTAAAAAGGCAGTAGGAGAGGCTGTTGTAGAACACCTTCGTCCTATTCAAAGCGAATATAAAAGATATATATCCGATAAAGCTACTCTCGAAAAGATAATGAAAGACGGAGCTGATAAAGCGTCATATATTGCGAGAAAGACGCTCTCTAAGGTCTATAGAAAAGTCGGATTTGTTATTTAAGGAAAATGTACGGATACATAACGCCAGATACAGATAAAGTTGGGCCGAGAGATTTTGCGATGTTCAGAGCCGCCTACTGTGGGCTTTGCGTTTCGCTTAAAGAAAACTACGGACAGCTTTCAAGGTATTCAACCAGTTACGACATGGCTTTCTTTACCTTGGTTTCGCTCGAAGCTACCGCTCCTAAACTTGAGTTCGACAACATTAGATGTATAGGCCAGCCTGCACTTAAAACTATAATTAAGCCAGGGCCTTTCATGACAAAAATGTCGGCTATAAGCATAATACTGTTTTATTACAAGCTTCTAGATGACGTTATCGACGGGTCCGGCAAGAAGGCACTAGTTAATCTTGTTAAAAAGCGGTATGAAAAAGCTAAGGCGCTGTGCCCTAAGGTAGACGAGATCGTATCTAACGGATATGAAAAACTAAGAAACACAGAAATTAATAAGGTAGCTTCTATAGATATGGCAGCGGATGCGTTCGCCTCAATCCTAGCAGGACTTATTGCCAGCGTAATGGAGAGTGAGACAAACGAAGCATATAAAGATATGTTCACTCAGCTCTGTTACAACCTAGGAAAGTTCGTATATATTTGCGACGCAATTGACGATATTGACGAAGATTACGCTTCTGGCTCATACAATCCGGTTCTTCTTTCTTACCCAGATTTTTCAAAGGGCAAGAGAAAAGAGTACTTAGAAAAATATAACGAACCGCTATCATTTGCACTGAAATCCTGCATATATAGGACGATAGAGTGCTTTAATAGAATCAAATGCACCGAGGTGCATGGAATTTTAGAGAACGTAATTTATTACGGACTAGAAAAAAAAGCAGAGGAGCTGCTCAGCTCCAGTCAAAAGCTTAAAGCTCCTAGGGTTTCAATCCCAAGAAGGAGGCTGAAAAGCTATAGAGCGGAATGGAAAAACCTTTCAGGAAGGCCGAAAGAACCCGCATCAAATAACAACAATGACGGCACGAACGTGGCCGGTGACGGAGATAAATAATGAAGAATCCTTATGACATACTGGGAATGCCTGACGATAGTGACTTTAATGCGCTTGAAAAACGCTACAACGACCTAAGAAAAAAGTACGGCGAACAGCGCTTTAAGGAAGGGGAAGAAGGAAATGAAGGGGCACGCAAGCTTAACGAACTCGAAGTAGCTTGGGCGCAAATTAAATCTACCTACGAAAACGAAAACGGCGAAACAAAAATCGCCGGCGATTATGAACTTGTCGAAAAATACATTAAGAGCGCAAAGTACGACGAAGCGCAAAGCTGTCTCGATTCGATTTCCGAAAGAAATGCCAAGTGGCACTACTATCAATCAATTATTTATTACAAAAGAGACTGGCTCAGCGAAAGCCGTGCTCAGCTTATCATTGCCACGCAGTTAGAACCAAACAATAAAAAATACAGAGAAAGCCTTGAAAAAATGGACGCTGTTATGAATTTTAACAACACAAAGCGCGAAGACATCGGCCGTAATCAGCAATATGGAAGCGGACCGTATGAGTCTCAAGGCGGAGAATACGACTACAATCAGCAGCAATACCGCGGAAACGGTCAAATGCGTGATTCGGGAAACTTTTGTGCGGACTGTCTTTGCCAGTATCTACTTTGCGAGACTTGCTGCACCTGCATGCGTTGTATGGGTCGCTGATAGGAGCGAAGATGCTGGAAGATCCTTTTGACAAACAGGAACCTTTTGAGGAAACCCCGGCAGAGGAAGAAGAAAAAAAGGCTCCAAAACAGAAAAGAAAAATGCCGGCCGGCCGAAGCGTAGCATACAGCGCTGTTTCGTCGGCTCTTTCTGCATTGATGATAATACTTTGCTGCTATCTTCCCATAACCGTTTTTCCTATGCTCCTTATTTCACTAAGCTCAAGTATTATAGCGAGTAAGTGCGGACTTAACTGGGCAATAGGATCGATGATAGTTGGGGCAGCTATTGGCCTAGCGAGTTGCTTTGCTCACCCGGGCATAATGATAGTA
>JAGCYK010000012.1 GCA_017960845.1 Clostridia bacterium
ACGGAGAATGACAATAACCATTTTTAGTCTATTATTCCTTTTTTCAAGTCAGTTAGTTAGTTTAATTTTTTTGAAAACTTTTTCTCTTCTAAGGCTCTTTTTTTACAAAGCTCTTCCCAGCTGGGAATATCCGGGATTATTTCAACAAACTTTTCCAGCGCTTCAGATATTTTTATCCCCTGCGGACACATTTTTTCGCAGGAACGACATTTAAGACAATCAGATGGTTTCTTTCCCTCTTGAATTGCACTTAGCTGCATATCTACTATAACGCTTGGCTGAATCATTGCATCATTATATAAATTAAGGAGTTTTGGTATATCCAGTCCCATAGGACAATACTCCACGCAGTAATGACAGCCTGTGCAAGGCACGCCCCTTTTCAGCAATTCGGCTGTTTTAAGTAAATATTCTCTGTTTTCTTTTGAGAATGATTTGTAATTAGAAAAAATACCAATGTTATCTTTAAGCTGCTCTAAACTGCTCATTCCACTTAGGATAACTCCAACATTATCCGTATCTAGAAGAAAATCAAAAGCCCACTCTTGAGGCGATGCATTAGGCCGAGCTTTTTTAAGCGTCGAAACAATATTTTCACCTGGATTAGCAAGTTTTCCGCCTCTTAGCGGCTCCATAACCCAAACTGGAATTCCGAATGCTTTAAGCATCTCTACTTTCTTAAAAGCAGATTGCTGGGTCCAATCAAGATAGTTAAGTTGGATCTGACAAAACTCCATTTCGCTTCCAAATAATGAAAGCGCCTCGGCAAGATTCGGAAGCATACCGTGACTAGAAAAACCTAAATGTTTTATTCTGCCCTCTTGTTTTTGTTTTACAAAATACTCGACAATTCCATAATCCGGGTTCGAGTAAACGGGAAACGATTGCTCGCTAACATTGTGCAAAAGATAAAAATCAAAATAATCCGTTTTGCATTTATTTAGTTGCTTTTCAAACGTTTCTTTTGGGTTATAAGTTTTCGCAACCTGATGTCCAGGATATTTGTCTGCTAAATAGTATTTTTCTCTTGGATATTTGCCGAGAAGCTCCCCTGCAACAATCTCGCTCATCCCGCTATGGTAAGGCGCTGCAGTATCAAAATAATTGATTCCGCTATTCATTGCTTCATCAATCATTTCTGCAGTTTTATCTCGATCTATTTCGCCGGATGAAAGCAAAGGCAGCCTCATTAGACCAAAACCCAGCTTCGATATTTTCTTCCCTTTGAAATCAAAATACAACATATCTACCTCAACAATAATTATATATCATTGAAGCGTTGTGTCAATGTTGATTTTTAAAATATACATGCATTTAATAAATAAAAAACGAGCTTGTTTTGACATTCTAAGTTGATAGGAATTATAATAATTTAGATATGTTATTAGTAGTTGGAACACATAATAAAGGAAAAATACAAGAGATCCGGCAAGTCCTTGGAAAAGAAGCTGAAATTAAAAGCGTAAGTGAGTTCTCAAATGAAGAGCCTATAGAAGATGGAAATTCATTAAAGGAGAATGCACTTATTAAGGCTAGACATGCTTATTATGCGTCTCATTTGCCATCATTTGCAGATGATTCAGGGCTTTTCGTGCAAGCACTAAACGGCGCTCCTGGCATTCACTCTTCGCGTTATGCAAAAACTGATGAAGAAAGAATTGCCAGATTATTAAAAGAACTCGGCAATGAGCCTAATAAAGATAGAACGGCATATTTTGGATGTTGCATTGCCTACTATGATGGGAAAAATGAATTTACCGTAGAAGGCAGATGCTATGGAACCATAATAACACAAAAGAAAGGTCACTCCGGATTCGGATATGACCCAGTATTTGTGCCTAATGGCTTTGACAGTACTTTTGCTGAACTAGGAGAAGAAGAAAAGAATAAAATATCTCATAGAGCTTTAGCACTTGAATTATTCAAAAAAGAACTTTTAAAGAGAAATCTATTTGCAAATCAATAAATTGTTTCTTAAATAAAACTTGACGCTATGACCTTAAATACGAATGCTAATCCCCTTTCGGATTAGCTTTTTTCTTGCGCCTAGGCCACTAAAGCATTATTTCAAACAATCATTTATTTCCTTTAAAATGTTAATAAATATTACGTTTTCCTTTTCTTCGCGTGTTAAAGAGTGCAAGAAAAGATTATTGGCCTTTTCCACGGTTTCTTTAAGTTCGTTAAGCATACCAAGTGCCTTAAATGAATTAGATTCTGCTAGCAAAACATTCATTTCACATTCGTGGTTGTTAAGTTTGTTCTTATCCTGCATTCCACGGATATATTCTTCCATCTCGGCTTTAGCCGACAAAGCACCCTCTTTATCGCCGCAAAGCGCAAGATTCTCCATTTTACGGTAAAAAGCTCCTACTGCATCGGGAATAAAGAAAGGCACATCACTATCAAAGCAGATTTCGTATGCTTTTATAGCCTTTTGATATAGTACGACTGCTTCTTTGTAATTATTTAAGCGAGAGCTAATAATACCCCGGCATAAATATGTAAATGCCTTCAAACGCGGAGCCCTTATCTTGTCAGAGCATTCAGGAAGACGACTTATTACCATATCCAATATTTTGACAACCTCTGAATATCTTCCACATTCACGGTAAACATTGGACAAACAAACATGCTCGGACAAGTAGTATTCTAAAGAAGCATATGAACTTTTCTCCTCATAAAGCTTGCGAACTATATTCATTGAAGTCTCATATAAGTCTAGAGCTTTTTCGTTTTCATTTACCTTAAGTGCATATGTAGCATAATATGTAAGCGCATTGTCGTATTGATACAACTCTTCATCATTTAACAGCTCATAGTATTTTTTGAATATTTTTATAGCTTTTTCGAAATAAAAAACGCATATACCGAAAACATTGGAGATCATAGCATTTAATCCCATTATCGTAAATAGATACGCTATTCTGATTCTGGTTTTATCTGAAAAATCCGATTCGTTTTTTATATAGAATTCATCAATCGTTTGAATTAAGGCATTCTCGCGAAGTGCCTCGTCTCTGGTCTTTGCCCAAGTTGCTTTAAACGGAATTTGCAGTAGCAACTTAAAAAGGTCTTTTGCCCGGCTCGTTTCACCTTTCTTTTCTAGTAAAGCGAAAACACTTTCAGTCAGAGCAAATGTTGAATATTCAACGCCGTCCAAAATGTCATTTGAATTAGCGACAGATTCAATCTGCCCAATCATATTTTCTAGATATTCTTCATTTTCTTTTTCAAAATATTTTTTTATTGCCTTCTTTTGTTCTAAATGCGCCAACTCAAAAACCGTTCCATCAAAAGATCTTTTTGTGGACAAGAATATTTTTATATTATTAATAAAACCTAGGAAGGCAAAGCAAGGTGCTTCGTTCCCTGACAAATATGCCAGCTCATATATGCTAAGAGCACGAGAAGAAAGTGCAAGAGGATTTAAAACATTTATGAACTTTTTGTAGTATCTTTCCCCTATTACATTCCTTATATTTTCGAAATATTGGATATATATGTTTTCATTCAATTCTAGTACATTTTCCGGTTTATACTTGCTGATAGAATCAATTCCAGATAATCTAACTGTTAGAATTTCTTTTAATAATGTCAGAAACAAAATATTCTTTTCAGGCAAGTTGTCAAAATATCTTTTTAAATACTCATCTGAAAAAACAAAATCTTTTAACTTTTTCCTAATAACTATTCGATTAACCTCGCCCATAACCTTTTCGACAAAAAACTTGTACGCAAAATCCTTATATACTGGCATATCTGAGGTCAAAAGAAGCCTTTTACCCTTAAAAGAATGAAGAATGTTTAATATAAAGGGATTGACTGCATCATTAATTCTTTCCGTTCTTGATGTAACTAAGACTACGACGCCATCGTCAAGCATATCTTCGTCTGGTATGAAGTCCGAAATGTTTCGTCCTTTTTTAACTGCTATTTCATCCAATCCGTCAAAGATGAACAAAAGTGTTTTATCTGGATAGTGATACTTTTTAAATGAATTAAGAACGGAAGCAAATTCGGTTTTTGGATTATCAGCGTTAACATTTAACTCTTTAAGATTGTTTGCCGCAGTAAATCCCGGACTTACGCGCCGCAAGATATCCGAAACGGCAACTGAAAAATCATCAACCCTGCTATTATAAGTGGAATTGATATAAAAAGCTCTCGGAGCAACTCCTTCAATTTCGATTTCATTCAATGAAAAAGGATCTAGTGCGCGTATAAATGTACTTTTGCCCATACCAGCTTCCATTTGAAGGAGCAAAAGTTTCTCTCCACTTTGAATCGAATCATTAAGCCAATTCGTAATAAATTTCGGTTCAAAGTATTTAATCCTATCAAAAATACTTTCGCATAATGCTCTCTCTTCTATGCTGTAACTTTGTGCTTCAACACTATGCGAGGTTTCATCAATTAAATCACAAAACAGATTATTAAACTCGGGAATAATAATGCTTTCTTTTTTGCTTCTAAGATACTCGATTATATCAGTCTTGCTATATTTAGCGATATGCCTATCAAAGAAAAAGATTCCTTCCAAATTTACTTTAAAAAATGGACTTGTTTTATAGACAATCTTTGTAGAATTAATTCTTAAAAACAAATCTCCGTTTAGTGTGCTGAAGTCAAGATTTGACCCTTCAAGAATATCTCCTTCTTTAGTAATAAACTCTATTTCTGTGAAATACTCCTTTTTGTTTTGAAGGAATTCAGTTATTGCACTTATATGCGTTGCGACATCTTCATATAGAGATCTGTCGTTCATTAGTTTTAAAGCACCATGAGCGATTGTATCGTTTCGCCAAAAAACAATATCGCCGTGTTTATTGCTATTCACGAATCCCTTGACCGCTTCAGTCAAGTTTAGAATATTCTTATCAATCTGATTGCAACTGCGAAGAAGAGCACTTGCTTTAGATAATGCTGCGCGCCAATCACCGAAAGATAGCGGTTTAGACATTAGAAAGCGAAAAAAATCATTAACGCCATCATTTCTCAGTGCCGGATTATTGAAAAAGAATGAGGCTGTAATTAGAACCGGAATACGCGTTATAACCTCGTATACATCTTTTACCTGAAACAGAAGTCCATAAATCTGTTTGTTTTTTATTAAATCCTTGAAAATTGCATATTCATAAGCAATTATAGAGTTATATTCCCTTTCAATAGCACTATCGTAGTACTTATTTCCGTCTAGTAAAATCTCAGACCAGTCCCTGCCGCAAACAGGACAGCAAAAAACTCCACCCGAAAATGATAACTCTTCTTGGCAATTAGAACATATGATTTCCATCTTTTTATCCCTTCAATTGCTTTTGAGACCAGCGCTCAAGCTTTTTCATTTCCTTATATTTCAAAACCATTTGTATTCCTACACCGATTGCATACACCAAAGTAACTGCTATGGGGATAATCATAAACAATAGATTTTCATGGATTGAGATATTAAATACCTTTTCAACAATATCCCACATGGATTTAAATATGGTTATTGAGCCTATAATCTGCGCAATCAAAAAAACATAAAACTGCCATTTTACTCGCCTATAATTCTCAAAAACTTCAAGGCGTTTTTTTGATTCTTCAGTGATTCGAATAAGAGTTTGCGTTTTTTCGGTTAATTCTTTTTCATAAATGTCAACCTGCTGCATCGTCAGGATGTAATCGTAATATTTATTTATATGCGAAACTGAAGAGGGTCTATAAAACTTGCATCTTATTTCATATAACTGGGATTTCAAAATAGCATCTGACAAAGCCTCGTTTTGCAATCGTAGTTGTTCTTCATCTAAAATAGCAGACTTAGGATTTAATTTATTGATTTGATGCAAGCGTTTCAAAAGGGTAAATTTTCTATTCAGTATTAGGAGAAATAAATAAAAGTATCCCATTCGTGCATTGCTAAGAAATTGTGTTTGAAAAAATTTATCCGTAACCTCATCACCTACTAGCCATGCTACATTTGTCATTGTTGTATCGGAACCTACCCATTTACTGTTTTCGAATAATGAACAGATATCCGTTTTTTCAGTTTTATATGATGACTTATCCCCACTAGCTAATTTGTGGAGGTCGTTTTCTAATTCATCATATTCTTTATCCAGTAATATGGCCGAATAAGCTATAGGCTTTAAATCATAGAATGAAACGTTTTCATCTATATCAAAACCTGTGACATTATCAAATAAACAAAGGATATTTTCTATGACTTCCTTTAAATGCACTTCTGCAATATCATCTTTACCTGTTTGAACATTTAAAACATTTTTATCTGATTTTAATTCCGAAAGAAAATAATTAGCATTAACAAAATCGGACATATCGCCATCCACATATTCCCAGTCAAAATCAAGAAAACCAATATGAGTTTCAAATAAATAAAGGTTAATACTGCGAAGTTTCACCTTTAGTTTTTTACCAGCCTGGTTTCCTCTGGTAGAAAGCTCCATAAGTGAATTAGCACCTCTAAGGCCGAACATAGCACGTGCTCCATCACTCATACTTAATGCTCTCATAATGCTATTGCTGTCTGAAAGATTACATTTATCGTTTATGTAATCAAAGAGATGATTGGTTGAAAAGCTAAATTCGTTCCATATTTTGATATCTTTTCCTTCAGCTTTCTTTTGGAAAAAAGCCTCTCTATTTTCTAAATAATAAGAGAATGGTACTATGATTTTACTAAACTGCTTTATGATCTTTGACATTTTCGTTTATTTCCTTTCGCTTAATTAATCATCTTTAATTATAGTTCTTTATTTAGAAACCATTTTTCTCCTAAATAGTATTATTGCCACTACAAATGAAACAACTGTATACGCTAAAACAATAATAAGCGGCAAAATGAAATCTTGAAAAGAATCATTGATTCCATTCATTATGTTTTGCACAAGTCTTGTAGCATTTCTAAACGGCAATGCATCCATAAGCGCAACTATTCCTTCATTTAATCCCTCAATAGGAAACCACATGCCAGAAAGAACAGACTGGCCTGCAATAACAATTGAAGAAATGCCACCTATTGATTTTTCATTACAAATAGTTCCCAGTAAAATACCTATCCCTATATAAAACAACGAAGGAATGATGCTTATTAGTATTGCAAGAATCATACCAATGCCAAATATTGAAGAGTCAATGATTCCTCCAACTAAGAAGAATAATAGTGATTGTATAATAACAATAGGAACTATTGATAATGCATATGAAAATATAAATTCGTAAGGCTTAGCTTTAGATACATAAAGTCTAGTTAGAAAAGATGTGGACCTATCTAAGGCAATTAGCAACCCAACAAATAAAGATAAAAAGCTTTCTGCAAACACCACAATTCCAGGAGCTAGATATTTCATTTCGAATTGTGAAGTAAGATTATGGAATATAAAATAGAATAATATTTCCATAAATAACGGCATTCCCAAGGTGAACACGAGCGAAAGCGGATCCCTTAAGATTTCTTTGAAATTTCTTTTTGTCAAAATAATTGTTCTGGATAGTGATTTTTTCATTACAGTGCACCTCCAGATACAATTTCTATAAACGCGTCCTCTACGTTTTCCTTATTAGTCTTTAAAAATAGCTCTTCTTTTGTTCCAACAAAAAGTAATTTACCATCTTTCATTATACCGATTCGGTCAGACAATGCCTCTGCTTCCTCCATATAATGAGTTGTTAAAATTATTGTCATTTTACCTTTAAGCTCATTTATTGTTTTCCATAATTCTCTTCTTGCTAAAACATCCAGGCCTAATGTCGGTTCATCTAAAAATAGAATCTTAGGATTGGATATTAATGCTAGAGCAATCGATAACTTCCTTTGCCAACCCCCTGAAAGTTTTGATGCTTGCTTTTTTAATACTTTATCTAATTCAAACGATTTGCATATTTTTTCTTTAGAAGCAATAATCTCTTCGTCTGTTTGGCCTGAAAGCTTAGCATAAAATACAATATTTTCTTCTACCGTAAGTTTTCTTGCAATAGCAGTTTCCTGCATGGAAATATCAATTACTTCTTTGATTTTATCTTCATCTTTTAAAATAGAATAATCAAATATGGCAGCATCCCCATTTGTTGGTCTAGTGAGCGTAGCAAGCATCTTTATTGTTGTTGTCTTCCCTGCGCCATTTACACCTAAAAGTGAAAATAACTCGCCTTCATAGATTTCTAGATTTAAATTATCTACAGCAATAACATCTTTGTATAATTTAGTTAAATTATTAATTTTGATTGCCCTTTCCATTATAAAGCCATTCCCCTCCGTGTTTTTAAACATAACACATATCCGCAATTTTTCCAATTTGATTTTAAAGAAGTAATAATGATGGTTTTGTATTTGCAGTTTCAAAATGATTTAATCTTCTATCCAGATCTTGTAAATCTAATATGCTTTTAGCTTGTCTAGATTCAGTAGTAGTCTTGCCGCACCATTTAGACCCGATAATTAACGTTGCACCAAAAGCACTTAATCTAAGCTTTAGTTCCTCATCTGCAAATCTATTGTAATACATAGTAACACCTTTAAACAGATATCTGAAATATGATAATTATTTTTATAATAAATTTTTGTTTTATTATCCCGAAATAAATGAAAAGATTCTCTCTTAAATATGTATGGATAAAGAGATTACATTACTTAATCACCTTCCAATAACCTTTAGTACCACCTACTCTATTTATAACTCCTATTTCTTTTAATCTAGCTAATGATCTTTGAATTGTTCTTGAAGATTTATTAATTTTAATTCCTATTTTCTCGGCAGATATATATGGATCATTTTTTATTAATTCTATTATTATTTTTTCCACATCAGTAATAGTGCCATTTACGACATGGCGTTTAAAAATAAATGTGAATCCTTCTTGCGATATAACATAATCTAATGCAACATCATTATCATTGCATTCTTTGAATACGGGGTTTATTATCCCCATATTAAAAGGGCTATATGCTTTGATTATATGTTTCCGCCTAAATTGAGTCAATATGTTTCCGCTAACCTTTTTATTAAAAACAAGTAAATAACACGATTGACACGAAAGCACACGACTGCTAACCTATCGTGCTAAAATACACGAAAGCCTTACTTGCGCATTTAATAATCTTGGATTCATAGCATAAAAAACAGGCAATTTCATCGATAACGGGACTTGAACCCTACCAAAATTGCCTAAAAATATAGAAAAAGTGCTGATTTAAGGAAAAATCCTTGTATCAACACAGTTGTTCTTTAGTGAAAAGAATATATATTACTGATACAAAATGTTTTTTGAACAGTAATGCTTTACTAAGCCTATATTATTTGTTTTATCATTCAAATTATTAAAATACTATAGTGTAAAGCCTATTTCTTTGAGCTTACGGCAGTTATATTCAATAATTGAAATAAGATTCATTATTATCTTTTTTGCTTCCACTTTATCCGGAATACTTCTAGAAAGATCAAGCGCACTATTTTCCGAATGAGTATAATAATTTCTCGTTTTGAAATATTCTATATATAAAGACACCATTATTTCCGCATAAACAACAGAACCTATTCTTTTTTGATAGCTTCTTTTCAGAATATAATTTCCTTCCTTATCCTTATCATAAGCCTGCCCTATCATTTTTACGGAAATGTTTTTGGCTTTTTGAAGATCGAATATGAACTTCTCAAGGGCCCGGTATGGTCCAATTAACAAAAATGAATAGTCAGAAAGGCCTTGAACCTTTTCGATGTCAGATAGCCCATTATACAGGTCTATAAGCGAAGCTTCACTGAGGTACGCCATTCCAACGGGAAAATATTTCTTCATCAGCTTTCTATCGTACTTCTCGGTAAACTGCGATACAAGACTATCAAAGAGAGAACTCTTTTTGCCTTGCACCGATAGCGTTCCGTTTACCGCGAAAATAATGGAAGCTTTTTCTTTTGCTGCGTTCGAAACAGAATAAACAGTTTCTCCTTGATTACTACTAGATGAGCGGACCTTACAGCCACTATCTTTAAGAACTTTAACTGCCCAGTCAACGCGTGTTTGCTTAACTTCTTGAAGAACGAATGGTTTTGCCACTTCATGTTTGCTACTTTTTGCCGGTTTCTTAGTGCTATCTTTTTCGGCGCTAAGTTCATCTTTAGCAATCAGCTTTTTTGCCTTCTTTCCTTTCCTTTTGGTTCGACTCGGCTTTTTTTCTTTTATTGCGCCTTCCTTTTTAGGATTCTCTTCCTTTTTTTCGGTTAGTTTTAAATTGAGCTCATTTAGTTTTGGATAGACACTAATAATCCTGTCTATTACTTCACGTTTAGCGTCCGCAGTAATGATTGCTGCTTTAGTGTCATAAACAACACTTAAGTGGCTTCCACTACCATCTATGAAATGATAGCGGTCTAAGTGGCTTTTGTCTTTAGGTGGGACGTGACTTTTAACCGAAAAACCACTGCTTATAATGACAGCAAAAAAGTCCTCTGCTAAAAGAGGCTCACATTTTTCTGCCCTAAGTCTTGTTGTAAGTTTATCCGGCATTTTTCTTCTACCCTATACTAATGTCAGATGTAACCATTAGCCTTATACCGAGAGTATCCTCGCAAACGATGTCTCCTTCTTTTAAAGGAGCTTTTAGCTTAACTCTCTTAATCTTCTTTGCAATTTCAAGTATACTGCTAACCGGCATCGGTTGGGTAGTCTTTACGGCCACTATTTTTTTTGATGATCCTTCAATTCGCATATTAAACGTTGCATTTCGCACCGGATTTAGAAGTTCGCTCACTCCGTATTCTTTTCCACGAGCGCACGAATTTCCACTTACCTGTATCGCGCCGTCAATTTCTTCAGCGTTTAATTGACATCCACGGGGGCAAACTATGCATGTAAATTCCATCTTTTTCATTATGCCTCCCCGCTTGCGTCTATTATTATGTTATCGTAGCTAATTCCGCTTAAAGCTGGAAGTTCAAGAGAAATAGTCTCATTTGGAGCAAACGCAAGTCTTTTTATGCTCTTTATAATCGTCCCGTCAGGCCTAGCAGCGAAAAGCATCGCATTCTTTATTTTCTTTTTTACCCTTATATATATAACTGACGGACTACCTTCTTTAATGAACTGCGGAACTACGGAGGCAATACTATTGCCACAGTTTACCTTAACGCTGTTCTCGCTTCTAAGTTTACCAAGCGCAAAAAGGGCTGCATTCTTACCGGCATTTTCAGATTCATATGTCACATTGTCAACAAGGTCATGAACGTGAAGTGCATTTCCGCATGCAAAGTAACCACTGACTTCGCACTGGCCTAAGTTATCCGTAAAAGGCCCCTTTGTTCTTCTATCTAATGTTAAAAAGCCGAATAGATCGTTTTCAGGAATAAGCCCAACGGAAAGAATGAGTGTGTCGCAAGGAATAGTCTGCTCCGTGCCCTTAATAGGACGGATATTTTCATCTACCTGCGCCGTCACTACTCCTTCTACGCGCTTTTGCCCGAGCACTTCCACTACTGTAGTAGATAGCCTTAAAGGAATGTTAAAATCCTTCAAGCACTGGGCGATGTTTCTATTTAATCCTCCAGGAGTAGGCATTGCTTCTAAAACGGCTTCAACTTTTGCACCTTCTAGAGTGAACCTTCTTGCCATTATAAGGCCGATGTCCCCAGAGCCTAGAATAACTATTTTCTTTCCTACGCATAGACCGTCTATGTTTATAAGCCGCTGCGCGGTTCCGGCAGTGAATATCCCGGCCGGATGACCACCGGCTATATTCAGCGTGCCAGCAGGGCGCTCGCGGCAGCCCGTAGCAATTACAACGGCCCCCGCGCTTATGCTCTCGTAACCGCTTTCCGTAGCTATCTCGCAGCACCTATTTTTATCTGCGCAGATTACGCTCCCCTTAATAATGCTAATATTTTTTTCGGCAGCGACTTTCCTAACAAACCTAGAAGCGTACTCAGGGCCTGTTAGTTCTTCTCCGAAATATCTGAGACCAAAGCCTGAATGAATGCATTGGTTTAAGATGCCCCCGAGATTATCTCTTTCGGCAATTATAACCTTTGCACCCTCTTTTGCTGCAGATAAAGCGGCCGATAGACCCGCCGGACCTCCGCCTATAACAAGCACATCAGTCTTCATACATCGCCTCCGGTTTAAACAAGTAGTTGCTACCTCTTTCCTTTCTGACAATGCTTTCCGGGCTAACGTCTAGTTCCCTGGACAATATCTCTATTATTCTCGGAAGACAAAAACCGCCCTGACAGCGTCCCATACCGGTTCTAAGCCTCTTTTTTATTCCGTCTACATTTCTAGCCCCGCGCCTAATAGCCTCTATTATCTCAGCTTCTGAAACAACCTCGCATCTACATACGATATTGCCGTACTTTTTGTTTTTTTCAATTGCTAGCTTTTTTCCTTCTGAGGTTAAGTGAGAAAACTTAACTATGCCCGTTCTAATTGGGTTAAAGTCAGTACGCCTATTTAGGTTAAAGCTTTCCGCAACATACTTTGCAATTGCAGGCGCTGAGCTTAGTCCGGGCGAGCATATCCCTATAACGTTATATAGATACTTAGATGCTTTGCTTTTACCAATTACAAAATCTCCGCTTTTGCTAAGCGTTCTTATCCCGGCAAATGACGTTATTTTCTTATCTAAAGAAATGCTGCTTACTGACTTTTTAACAGCCTCTAAAAGCTCATCTTCTGCGCTACGTCTAATTCGAGAGCTCGGCTCGTCCATATTTATTGCCGTAGGCCCGACAAACCAGTTGTCTGAAGTAGTCGGGCAAATAAGCACTCCCTTGCCTTTCTCGCTTGGAGTTTGAAAAATGGGCATAGCTACAGGCGAAGGATGATCAAATAGTATATATTCGCCCTTTCTATATGTTAATTTCGCTTCTTCGCCGAATAGTTTTGATACACTTCCGCTGCCTACGCCAGCTGCATTAATAAAGCACTTCGCTTCAACTGTCTTTCCGTCAGCGCTTGTTAGTAGCCCACTTTCCCCATTTTCCTTAAACTCACTTGCAAAGAAATCGAAAATGAATTTTACGCCGTTTGCTTCTGCGTTTTCCTTAAAAGCATAAGTTAGCTCAAACGGATTTACTATTCCAGAGTTTTCTACGTAAAGTGCCTGTTTAACTTTTTCGCTTACACCCGGGAATTTTTCAATCACCTCGCTTCTTGAAATTATTCGAAGCGATTTTACTCCGTTTTGTTTTCCGCGGCAAAGAAGCACTTCTAGCTGGGCGCTTTCCTCATCACTAGTTGATATTACCATTGACCCTGTTTTTTTGTATGAAAAATCAAGGTCTCTAGATAGTTCATCGAACAAACTAGCACCCTCGACATTAAATTTTGCCATTAGCGAGCCTACCGGGGCATCAAAACCACCATGGACAATGCCACTATTCGCACCGCTTGTCCCTGCGCAAACATCCATTTCCTTTTCTACAAGTACTACGCTAGATTCATATTTAGATAACTCTCTAGCTATTGCGCAGCCTATAACTCCGCCGCCTATAACGCAAAAATCATACATGAGAATATTATACTCTTCGGCGCGTATTAATTCAAGAGCGATATGAGCAAAGAGAAGCGAACATTAAAAAAGGCAGGTATCAACTTACCTGCCTTTAAATAGTTAAATTTTATTACTTATTAAGACTTTCTCTTTCTGAATCTGATGAAGTAAATCACTGCGCCAGCAATTACGATTACGCCTACGATAATAAGCACGATTGCAAGTGTCTGGATAGCTTCACTAGATACATTTGAAGAAGATGTTGTAACAGTGATGTAGTACTTAATAGTAGTTGTGTTACCAACGTTATCTGTTACTTTGTATACTACTGTATATGTTCCGGCAAGAGTTAGTTCATAAGATGTTCCGTTGTTCTTACTTGCGTTGTCAGTAACTTTAGAGTCTGATACTTCTTCGTTCTCAGGAGTAAGAAGAGTCTTGGAATATGTATATCCTGTTGAATCTTCATCATCTACCTGAATAATAGCAAAGTCGAATAGATCATTAACTGTTGCTTCAGGTGTGCCGTCTGCAGATCTCTTAAGTGAAGAATTGATGTATCCAATATCTACAGTGAATTCAGGAGGAGTGATGTCTCCGCAAGCAATTGTGTAAGATGTTGAACTCTCATTGTCATTAATGATTGCAGTATAAGAAACAGTGTAGTTACCGTCTTTTGTTGCTCTGAATGAGAACTCATTCGGGCCTAATGTATTGTCTCTTGAACTATCTATTACTTCAACGGCGTTTCCATCTTTATCTGTTACTTTGCAAGTAATAGCAGTTGACTTGCCGTTAGCACTTGATGCGCTTACTGCAGGAAGTCTAACTACATCGTTCTTTGCTGCATAAGTAGGCATTACGCCAAGAGTCTGGAATACGGGCTTTTCTTTGTCATCTACTCTTGAGCTGTAACTTCCGGATTTTGCATAAACGTTCAGTACATTGTAATTAGCATCATACTGAGCAATATTTCCGGTTGTTGAATACTCGAATACGTAATCAACGAAGCTGAATGAGCAGCACTGAAGAGCGGTAAATTCTGTTCCCATGAGTTGCATTCTTCCACCTGTTATAGCGCGAAGTACGCCGGCTTCAGCAACGCCGCTGTAGTAGTAATCATTAGGAAGTGAATATGTCTCGCCGTAGTTAAGTTCGTCTGAAAGAATTGATGATACTATAACGCTACCTGCTCCGGTATAAATATCGATATCAACGAAAGATACGAGTGTTGCGCTGTCTCCGGATACATTGAATCCACGTGTAACGATCATATATTTTCCGGAAGCGCTTACCTTGAAGCGGATGTTGTCAACGTACAAACGATGTGTTCCGCCAGGTCTATTGTCGCTATATGTTTCGAAAGAAACTGTGCTGAGCGGAGCCTTGTCTACAGCTCTACCATTCTTGTCATAAACCTGCTTAACATAGAGCTCGAATCCTGTATAATTTCTATTCTCGAATGAACCGAAATCAATATAGAATGAACCGAATGTGTAATATCCGTTTGCATCTGTAACTGCAGGTGTCTCACCTACATATGTATAAACGGGAGTTACATCATAGGTTGCAGCAACTGTTCCGTCAATTATCTGGATTTCTTCAACAAAGAATTTGAAGTTTCCAACAGAGTCTATTGCTCTGATTGCAAGATATGCGGACTTTGTTACGTCAACTGATATTTTGTGCTCGTCGCCGTATGCATCTTCGATAGTTGCGATGTACTCGCCATTATCTATTTTAAGACGAATGTCGTTGTAACCGAGCATACTGTCAAGTTCAACGATGTCATCACCATATCCAAGAACTGCTGCCTCTTCGAAAGCATCGAATGTGCCATCCATAGCAATGGTGTTGTTGAAGAGAATGTAATACTCAACAGCAAGACGTGTATCGTTTGCATCAGTTGCAGTTACGTTTGTAATTGTTTCAATGCTCTCATAGTTTCTGAAAGCAATGTATTTAGGTGCAGTAAAGTCTACGCTAGGAAGATCAGTATCTCTATATGAATCCTGAAGAATAAGTTCAAATGATCTGCTTGAAGATGTTCCCTTATCATCTTTGAGACGGTATGTTACTGTATATGTTCCAAGATAGTCGGTTCTATCAGCAAGAAAGTCGAAATCAAAAAATCCTTTTGAACCATTTGCGGGGTCGTAGTAAACAAGAGATATTGCGTTTCCTGTGATTCCAGGACCGGTTATAGCACCGGTTGTGGGGTTAACGGTATAGCCTGTTCCTTCCCAGTATTTGAAGAAATAATAAGAGGTTTCGGGCTCTCCGCGAAGTTTTCCTGTAGAAGACTTTGAACTATCCGAAGCAGATGTAGCAAGAATGTTTTCAAAAGAAAGAATCTGCTTGGAGTTGTTGTCTGTTAATGTGAATGCACACTTGATATTTTCAGTTGCTGTAGCGTTGTCGAAAGCCTCAGGGATAGGAAAACGAATTGCCTTGCTGTCAATCTCGATTGCATCATCAAATTGTCCGTTTCCGTTTGAATCATCGTAATCAAGTCTCTTAACCGAACTCATGCCCCACCTTGTAGGAATAAGGCTATCTTCAAGTTTGTCAATAACCGGAGCTGTTGTATCTGATACTTTAATAGTAAAGGACTGTTCCTTTGTCTTGTTTGCATCGCTGTCAAGAACTTTTCCGGTGTTATCCATAGCCGCATAAGATACTTTGTAAATACCTTCTTCGGTAGGAATGAAATCCATAAATTTGTCATTGTCAAATACAGCTTTAACTGCATTTGCTATATTTGTCGTATAAACATAATCGCCATTTGCATCTACTTTGTAAGAACCATCTGCATTTGCTTCATAGTAAAGAATCTTTCCGCTGTCGTCTTTAGCGGCAAATCCTGTCTTCTTGTCGATTACTACATCAGGAACGTCCGTTTCAGCTGCTCCCTCTCCGAATGCATGAGTTACTTTGATAGTAACATTTACGCGCTCGTCGTAGTCATCTGTAAGAGTTGCTTTAGGAAGAGTATTCTTAACATTTACTGAAGAAGTAGAGCTTACTCCAGAGATACTCATTGTAGGAGCCTTTGCATCATTGAAAGTATTCTGAACCTGAACTGTGAACTGCTCAGAAAGAATCTTTCTTCCGCCATAAAGCTCCGCATAGTATGTTACATAATAAACACCCTGCGCGCCGGTTGAGTAAAGCTTTTTGCCAGATGCAAGTTCTGCAGCGCTGTAAGTAACTGTAGTTCCATCAGGTGCGGTTACTTTGCAGTTAACCGTGCTAAGTCTTCCGGGATCATCTTTAAGTCCGGAAGGAAGATATTTCTCTTCGTCTTCGTCGTAATAGTAAAGCTTAGCTCCAGGAAGTGTAGGCGCAGTGTTGCTGCTCTTCCAAACTGAAGGAAGCCCAGCTCCGTATCCGTCTACGATAAGATAATACTCATATTCCATATATGATTCCACATTATATGAATAAACTGCGAAATCATTATTCTCGTCTGCATAATATGTGACTACATAGATACCAACCTGTGCTGCAGTGATATCTTCATCTGCTGCAAGCACTTGCTTATCTAATACCAAACTTCCGTCGGGGGCTTCTACGGAAACTTTATAGCTTCCAGCCTTTCCTACGGTAAATGTTTTTCCATAGATAACGTAATTGGTAACATTTGTATTTACCAATGCTAGCTCGTCAGGCGCTGCGGCCGAAGCCGTGAGTCTAACGGCGGTGAAGGCACCACTAAAAACAAAAGCAAGAATTAAAAGTAATGATGCCAAAACAGCCAAAGGCTTTTTAACCTTATAATACATTATGGATTTCTCCTTACAAAAGTATATAGTTGTTTACACTAACCTAACCATTATAAAAAATGGCCGATGTCTTGTCAAACAAAACATAGCCATTATAAATAAAACTGCCATTAAAGGTTAAATGCCAATAAAGCGCATAATTAGTTTTCAAGAACCCTTATCATGCTTATTACTCTATTGCTCTTATCAAGTTCCGAAAACTCAGAAATTGCTCGTCTTATTTCGCTTTCTTTTGCTGCGTGAGTGAGGAATCTAATGAAAGCAATGCCATCTTTTCCTTTTTGAACCACGCTCTCAATGCTGACATTATTCGATGCGAAAATGCCTGCTATGGATGATAAAACCCCAGGGATGTCTTTTACAGAAACCGAAATATAGAAGTTACTGGTCAAGTCTCCTGAAATATTAACTGAGCCGTCAAGTTTACCATTATTTTCAAAGGTGGTGTAAAGAGGACTAGTGCGCTTAGAAGCATAAACTATATCACTAACGATTGCACTTCCCGTCGGACGAGCGCCGGCGCCTCTTCCGTAAAACATAAGTTCGTCTACGAAATCACCTTTTACAAATACTGCATTGAATGAACCGCCAACTGAAGCGAGCGGGTGTGAAACAGGAACGAAAGCCGGATGAACTCTCACTTCAACGTCAGTACCGTTCTTCTTTCCAATTGCAAGAAGTTTAATGACATAACCAAGTTCTTTTCCTGCAGCTATGTCCTCTACAGTAATTCCGGTTATTCCCTCTCTATAAACTGAAGTAATGGGAATACATGTATTGAAAGCCAAAGATGACAGAATGGAGAGTGTATAAGAAGCATCGAAGCCGTCAACATCTGCAGTAGGATTGAATTCAGCAAAGCCAAGATTTTGAGCTTCTTTTAAAGCTGCAGCATATGACATATTCTCTTCTGTCATTTTCGTAAGGATATAGTTCGTCGTTCCGTTGATTATACCTATAATTTTTTCTATGTTGTTTGCCTGCAAGCCCTCTTGAAGTGCCCTTATAATAGGAACTCCGCCCACGCAAGACGCTTCAAAATATAGTCCAGCCTTACCTTTTTTAGCAGCCTGCTCTAAAGAAGGCCAGTGTTTGGCGATCAGCTCTTTGTTTGCAGTGACTATGCTCTTTCCCGAAAGCAATACTTTTTCTATAAAAGTCTTTGCAGGCTCTACTCCGCCCATAGTTTCCACAACAACGGATATCTCGTCGTCGCTGATGATATCTTCTATGCTGCTTGCAAAAGCACTCTCCGGAATTCCAAACCTTTTTATGCGAGAAATGTCTTTATCCAGGACTTTTTTGACTTTAAAATCTATTCCCTGCGTTTTAAGCAAAAGGTCGTGGTTTTCGGTAAGAATTTCGTACGTTCCTCCGCCTACAGTTCCTATTCCCATAATTGCTACGTTAACTGTTTTCATGCCTGTTTCTCCATGTTTTTAGCATTCATATTATATATTATACTGAGCCCCTTTAGTGTGAGCCGTCTGTCTAGAATATCTATTACGTCGCTTTCCTTTTTTACTATCTCGGCAATTCCGCCGGTCGCGATTACTTTTACTTCAGAAAAACCGGTTTCCTCTTTTATGAGGCTGACTATTCTCTCAATCATTCCTATATAACCTTGAATTAGTCCTGCCTGCATATTCGTGATTGTGCTCTTGCATACTACGCTATCAGGCATATTGAGTTCTATTTTAGGAAGTTTTGCTGCCGAGTTAGAAAGTGCTTCAGCTGCATTTTTAAGACCATATCCTATGCAGCCGCCAAGAAAGTCACCTCTTTCATTTATAACATTAAAAGTTGTCGCGGTTCCGCAGTCTACCACAATGCATGGCCCGCCGTACATATTATACGCAGCCACCGA
Source organism: Clostridia bacterium (assembly GCA_017960845.1). Classification (GTDB taxonomy): domain Bacteria; phylum Bacillota; class Clostridia; order Christensenellales; family Pumilibacteraceae; genus Protoclostridium. The sequence continues at coordinate 19,136 of JAGCYK010000012.1, forward strand.
ATTGACAATTCTATCCGAACCAACCTCTTTGGGGTTATCGTACTTTATATTCAGCCCTGTTTTTACGCCCGGGCCGATTATTATTGGCTTAATTCCGAGGAAATAGTCGCAGGCGTGCTCTAAAGTATAGTTTAGATTAGGGTTAACAGAAGACATAATCGCTCCCGTTATTTCCTCTTTTTTTATTCCTTTCGTTGCAAGCTGCGAGATAATATCAAGGCCATATTCGTCCCCGGTTCTTCCCTGCATTGTCGAAAGACGGAGGGAATGAACAAGATTGTTCTTTTCAAATACGCCTATCTTTATATTAGTGTTTCCTATATCTATTGCTAGTAACATAATCTTGATCCTCCGCTATTATGCATCCGCCTCAGCTTTTTGCGTAGCAGCAGCCTCGTTAGGCGGGCTCTCTTCTTTTCTCGCTTTAGCCGTTCCGTCGATATTGAGTCTTAAACCGTGTCTTACGCCTAGAACAACGAAAGGAGTCAGACCCATTGCTATTCCCATTTCGGGCAAAATGTTCGTTAGAAAGTTTACCGCAAAAGCAGTGAAAGTGGGGCTACCCTGAGCAAAAACCCAAAGACAAGTCAGCGTAAAAACCGTATTAGCTAGCGCAGTCACTCCGCCCCCTATAAGAAGGGAAACAAATTCTCTAATGCGCTCGTTTTTAATGAATAGTCCAAACAAATAATCCGCCGCAAAGTAGAAAAGAATCGCCGCAAGGCCAACGAAAGCTCTCGGCAAAACAGCAACTAGCGGATTGTAGAAAGCTTCCTTTCCGAACATAAATGCGGTAATAAGTGAAGCAACTCCAAAGAAGAACCCCGCACCGAAAGCATCTAATACTCTTCTTCTTGTTAAAGCGAATGTCGCAGTAGCAGCTACTGAGGCGATTGCAAAGCTTATAGGCAAAGCTACCGATAGCGCTCTGTCTATACTCATCGAAACAAACAGAACCGCCAGCATAACTCCGTAAAGAGCTACAATTCCGGATATTTTGTTTTTCATTTTTCTCTCCTTGTCGAGTCGGTTTCCCCCGTACCCGCCGGTATTAATCTATTAACATATGCTAGGCTTTATATAAAAATAGCCTGCAGCAATTTGCTTTAGAAAATTATATCACAGCACTTTTGTTTTTCGCAACTTGATTGCATAGCAATGGCTTGCTTGACAATAGTTTTACAAAAACTGTAATATTTTACCTATAAAGAAGGAGTATTAACCAATGAAAGCAACAATGGAAAAGCTTGTAAATCTTTGCAAAGGCCGTGGAATCATCTTCCCCGGTAGCGAAATATATGGGGGAATGGGAAACACATGGGACTACGGCCCTGTCGGCGTAGAAATAAAGAACAATTTAAAGCGCGCCTGGTGGAAGAGATTCGTTCAGGAAAGCGACAATTCATTTGGCGTAGACGCAGCAATTCTAATGAACTCAAGAGTTTGGGAAGCAAGTGGACATACGACTTCGTTCACTGATCCTAAAATGGACTGCAAAAACTGCAAAACTCGCCATAGAGCGGATAATCTTATAGAAATGCATTCTAAAGGTGCCGTTAATCCAGACACAATGACGAATGAAGAAATGGAAAAATACATTAAGGATAACCACGTTTGTTGCCCGAAATGCGGAAAAAGCGACTTTACTCCGATTAGAACATTTAACTTAATGTTTGAAACGTCAAGAGGCGTAACCGAAGAAGGACAAAACAAGATTTATCTTCGTCCCGAAACTGCTCAAGGCGAATTCGTAAACTTTTTGAATGTTCAGCGTTCTAGCCGTGCAAAAGTGCCTTTTGGAATCGCTCAAATAGGAAAAGCTTTCAGAAACGAAATAACTCCCGGCAATTTCATATTCAGAACAATTGAGTTTGAGCAAATGGAGCACCAATGGTTTTGTAAAGAAGGCACGGACGTTGCCTTTTATGAGGATTTCAAGAAAAAAGCATACGACTTCCTATTAGACCTTGGCTTCAATGCAGAGCATCTTAGATTTAAAGACCACGACAAACTAGCTCACTATGCTAAATGCGCATGTGATATTCAGTATCTATTCCCCATTGGCTGGAGCGAGCTCAACGGCATACACAACAGAACAAATTACGATCTATCGCGTCACAGTGAGTTCTCAGGAAAAGCAATGGAGTACTTAGACCCCGTTACAAACGAAAAATATGTCCCCTATGTTGTTGAATATTCAATTGGTGCAGATAGGCTTATGCTTGCAACTCTAACTGAAGCCTACGACGAAGAGACTCTTGAAAATGGCGAGATTCGCGTAGTAATGCACTTCCACCCTGCAGTAGCAGCATATAAAGCAGCAGTTCTTCCCCTTCAAAAAGCACAAGGAGAAAAAGCAAGACAGGTATATAAGCTCCTATCTAAATCATTTATGTGTACATATGACGAAGCGGGCTCTATCGGCAAAAGATACCGTAGACAAGATGAAATAGGAACTCCATTCTGCATCACGATTGATTTCGATACGCTAAATGATGAAACCGTTACGATTAGAGACAGAGACTCTATGCAGCAGATTAGGCTTCCGATTTCCGAGCTTACTTCATATATCTCTTCAAAAATAGCTTTCTAATCGGCTTTCTTAATACTGATATTTAAAACAATATGAGCGGTTCAACCAAAAATTGAATCGCTCACTTTTTCATTTTAGTTAGTAGCAAATAAGTAGTGATTTATCTACTATTAGTTAGGTCTGACATATCAAATAGCCCGAACGGCCTATTCTTTAAATAGATAGCAGCTTTTATTGCGCCATCAGCAAGAATCTTTCTAGATAGAGCCGTATGCTTGATCTCAATCATTTCGTCTTCCCCTGCAAATAGAACAGTGTGCTCTCCTACAATAGTGCCGCCTCTTATGGCATGCATTCCTATATCTCCCTTTTCCCTTTTATCTTGTCCGCATCTACCGAACTTAAGATGAGGCGCATAGTCTAGCCCTTTTTCTACCGACTTTTCAAGCATTAATGCAGTGCCAGAAGGCGCATCTTTTTTAGTATTATGGTGAGCCTCTATTATTTCTATGTCGTAGCCGTTTAAAATGCGCGCAAGTTCAGGAAGAATAGCATTGACAGCATTTACGCCAAGACTCATATTTGCAGACTTAAATACAGCAACCTTTTTTGACAGCGCCTCTATTTTTTTAATATCTTCATCGCTATATCCGGTTGTAGCAAGTACTACTGGGGCTTTTCTGCTTAAAGCAAGTTCTATCGTTTGTCCAAGAACGCTTGGGTGAGAAAAATCTACAATTACGTCAAAATCAACATTAACTTCCTTTGCTTCATCAAAAACCGGATAGTCTCCCCCTTTAACCTTATCAATTCCGCCTGCTATTTCGCAACCGAAGATTTCAGCTCTTTGGGATATCATTTTTCCCATGCGTCCGTTTATTCCTATTAAAAATAACTTCATCTTTATTATCCTTAAATTTAAATTTTAATGTCTAGCGATACTGTTTTGCCGGCGCCTATGGATAGATTGGATATAACTCCGGTCTCAGGGCTGAAAGACTCGCCGCTCTTACCTGCGCGGTATGAGGCCCCTGCAGGAAGTTTAACCGAAATCTTGACAGCTTTTTTAGCCTTTAGCTTAACGTTCGCTACGCCCTTTCTCTTATTCCAGTTAAGGCTTACCACGCTTACGCCGGCTCTAGTAAGAAGCCCGGTAACACTTCCTGACTTAATGTCGTCTGGAAGAGCTGGAAGAACGCTGATTGAATCTGAATCAGACTGCATAATCATTTCCTGGAAAGCGCCTGTTATTGCCATATTTGCCTCAAGTGAATATGTCGCCCAAATATCCTCAGTGCCTATTCCCATGCCTCTCCAGTCATTTGTAGCAAGAACTAAGTTGTTCATTGACATTCCACGAACGGCTTCGGAAATGGTCGTTAAAGCAGCATTCCCATTGCCAAGTCTTGCAAAAACGGAAGCAAATCTAGCTAAAGAGCCGCTTGTATTTGCTTTTTTAGACTGAGTATACCTCTTCGTAGCAGTTGACTCGAATTTTTTGAGAGTATCAGGATTGCTCTTAAAGTTTATTTCAGTTCCTGGGAATACCGGATAGAAAACAGCGGTGGATTTTGATTCGACTTTATCGTCATACTTTTCTGAAATATAGTTCTTTATCGTTCCATCGTCATTTGAAGCATATTCTGGAATTCCGCTGAGCATATATTCCCAGGTCGCTATATCGTCTTTATATACATTGCATTGCTTGCTTCCCGCAATAAGGTTTTTCAGTAGCTCTTTTAACACCGCGAAGTCTAGAGTTGAATTTGCAGCCACTCGAATGTTTCTGCCGCCTATTGCATTTTCAGGGATTGCATCAGGGATAATTGACGGACATATCTCGTAATAATCCCCATTTTTCTTTAGATACTCACTATAAAACATTGCAACATCCTTCATAAAAGGAAGCGCTTTAGTTTTCAAGAACTTTTCATCCCCTGAGAATAGATAATAGTCATAAAATAGCTGGCAAATCCAACCTGCTCCGGATATAAAGTGCAAAACTTCAGGGTCAGTAACTCCAAATGAGCCTGTTCCATGGGCTACAACAGAAGGAATCATTATTCCTCTACAGCCATATATTCTGCTCGCATTCTTTTTCAAATCGTCAATTTGCGTAGAATAGAAATTATATATGCTAAGCAGGTATTCGCATAGATTACCCGAGAAAATTTGACCATACATAGATTGAAGCTGACCGGATGCGTCTATATTTGACATATTTGCCCTGAAATCTCCGCACCAAAGTCCATAAGGAGGACACGGCTGAGACTCAGGAGAAGTTGAACTTATCATTAAATATCTTCCGTACGCCCAAAGCTTTTCAGCTAGAGCCAGGCTTATATCCCCAGACGAATATGCTGAATCCAGTAAACTTTCTATCGTATCGTTTCTTCCATCCGCCTCAAAATCCAGTTCTGCTGATGAGAATAGTTTTGAGTGAATTGCTGTGTGTTCTTTAATGAGTTTGTCGTATGTGAGTTTAACCGAGGTCAGTTCCTGTTTTGCGGCTTTCCACTCTTTTTCTTTCTGGCTTTCCACAAAAGTTTTAATTAAAACTAGTATTTTTTCTGCACCTTTAATGCGAATTCCGTTTAAATTGTCTACGATTTGAGAGCCACCCATAAAAGTGATCTTGGCAACACATCCAAATTCTCTACCACTATCGCTCCTTCCACTAAAATACATAAAATGGTTTTCATATTTTTTATCTATTCCCTCTGGAAGTTTACTTATTGCCTGTGGCGTTCTCGCATTGAATTTATCATGAATGTCAAAAGAGAACGATACGTCTATGTTCTTATTGCCGGATTTGTTTATCTCATAACATATAAGGTTATTAGCTCGAGAAACAAAGACGGATCTTTCGTACCTAGTACTTCCATCTTTGAAAGAAACCGAAACTTCCCCATTTTCCATATTAAGAACCCTTTGGTATTCTCTAACTGGCTTTTCAATGGGCATGCTAATCTTAAAATCACAAAGAGGAAGCGGATACGACATTGTAGGGCGGTATCCTTTTGAGATGAGCGCATTCTGCAAAATTACGTCAGCAAGGTCTTGTCTACCTTCATTTGTTTTTTTTCTGACATCATTTATTTTATCCGCAACATCCTGCAAAACTCCTACGTGTCCTTGCCACCATAAATCGCCGTGATTAATCATTACCACGTCGTTTGCAGCTCCTCCGTAAACGGCAGCGCCTATCTTTCCATTACCGCAAGGAAAAGCCTCGCGCCAGGTTGAGCCCCACCACGAAGCCGGTTTAAGTGATCTCAAAGCATTCTTTGGTTTTCGGATAGTTATCATTTTCGAGCTAACTCCTTTTTTAAAGCCATTTATAAAAAAAATTATAACAATGTGCCTTTGTTTTTGCAATAGAAAAGCCAATTTTAGACCGCAAGAAACTATTATTTGCCTTCTAAAATATCCTTTTTTGCCTTTTCAGGCCTTAAATAGCACTTTTTTGGGCTACAAGCAAAAGCTAAAAAAGGACGAAAGAAATTTCCTTCGTCCTTTATGGCTATTACAAACAAACTTAGCTTAGATTATTTTGTGGATTCAATGATGTAATTGAACTGAATATCGTCAATACCTATTCCACTGAAATAATTCCTCATGTCTTCAATTCTTTCATATGCATCGTTGTTAATTGCGTTTTCAGAAGTTATATATTCAGAAGACTTTATGGTGATGGATGAATCACTCTTAATAGTAACTTTGCAATTTCCAAAACCATAAGGCAAAGCAAGTTTGCATTCTTTTGCAGGATTATCTATTGAATATGAGAAATATGTCTCGCCGTCCTTTTCAACTAAAATTGAGTTGTCTCTAGCAAGGTTGATAAATGTCAAGAATACCTGGCTTGCATTTCCCATCTCCGGCGTTACTTCTAAGCTGTGTACTCCATCCACAGACTCGAGAGTAAGCACTGTATTTGCGCTCGGAGCATTTCCGGTATTGATGGTTCTTGTATACTCATTCTTCGTTTCGTCGTATTTCCACTCCCAGTACTCATAGCCTTTAAGATATCTGAGTCTGCGATAAACAGCATCATCCCTTATAGTCCACTTGTAAGAAGAGAATCCTACGGTTCTTGTGCAAACTATAGCGTCATCGTAAATGGTATGCTCTATTCCATTATTTAAATCAGAATAGCTGTATGTCGAATTCACTCCAATAGGCATAGCGAATGCGCTGATTGTTTGGCATATGATTATTGCAACCAATGCTATCGTTGAAAGTGCTGTTACTCCAAACCAAGTATGGTACTTCCAAGCAACTTTCTCATTTTCAACGACAGTTTGCTTAACTTCTTCGAACTTACCTTTTTTAGCTTCGTCCTCTACTCTTGTAACTACTTCTCTTTGCACAACAATCGTATGCTTAGGAAGCTTTTCAAAGAGATCTTCTAGAGCTGGCGTTAACTTGCTAAAGTATGGAGTAATTGTTGCAAGCATTATGCTGATTGGCATCAACATAAGTGGAAGATAAACTGCCGCATAGAAATTACATATTGTAAGTAGTGCCTGAATTGCAAAAGGAAGGAATAGCACGGTAGCTGCGAAATATAGGAAGAGTTTTCCTAAGTTCTGAACGTCAGTCTTTTTAAGAAGGCTGATTACGATTGTAATGATGTTATATACTATTCCGACTATAACTAGAGCGAATGCCATTCTTGAAAAAGCAAAACCCATGAAAATGCCGGCGATTGAAACTAAATAGCTTGCGCCGCGAACGCAGTCTTTAGCTTTGATATGCAAAAGCCTCTTAAAGATAGTATAGAAACCAAACGAAAGTGCAACATTTAATAATAGTGCAGGAATTATAACGAGAGGCGAAACAACTGAACTTGTAAACACCTGATTCATTGTATATCCGCCAAATGCACTGACTAAAAGAGAAATAAGGAAATATAATCCGTATTCAATTCCCGCTGCGCCTAAAGCTGCAAGAAGAACAAGGCCTATGCCCTTAACCAGTTCAATGGGATTAATCACTCCTGATTTAGTTCCTATGACAATAGAGCCGCTGGAAAGAAGCAAAAGAAGAACTGCAAGAATAATCATCCATAGGCCGCTTACGCTTAATCCTAGACCAAGCCATGTATTTCCACTACCTAAAACCAATCCACCAAGAGGAAGATCTATATTTCCAAAATGATTTGCTATAGCTTCCATCGCAACAGAATACTGCATGCATATGTTATCTATATCAATATTATCTATGGTGTCATACTGACTTCCTGCCTTATATGTTCCGGCAACAGTCATTATGTCAGCAGAAGGGACAGTCCAAAGATCCTGTGAATAGTCATAAAAGATTTTTGAATCTGCTCTGAAGGACTTGTCTAAGAACTGAGGAACTAAAGTATCGTTTCTTATTCCGGAAAAAGAATTGGATATCTCACCTATTATGTCTCCGGGAACTTCCATATTAGGAAGAGATGACTGAACGAGTGCAAGCGAGCCGCCTGCAGTTATTGCATCGAAGTTAATTGCTGCTTTTATTCTGCTATTAACATTATTGAATCCTGAGAACTGATATCTAAATGCATATGCTCCAATGCTGTTTTCATATCTACCATCAGTAATTACAAATACCAATTCGTTTTTAAATGTAGTATTGGATTCCACGATTGACTTAATCGTACCAATCATAGCAGCAACTCCGGCAGCTCCCGTAGCTCCGTAAGAGCCTATTTCTGAGTCAAAGTGCGTCATTAAAAGAACGGCATCCGAGTCTACTGACTCTCCTGGGATGTCTATAATAAAGTTCTTTATCTGACGTGAATAAAGTTTGTTTTCTCTTCCGAGATACTCTAGGTCATCGCCCATTGCTTTGAACGAAGCTCTGTCTAGAGTGTAGTCAATATTTGACTGACTGAAATCTTGAATTGTATATGTAGGACCTGCGCCAAGTGTTGCAGTTATTTTTTGAATAGCCGCTGTTTTGTCAACAGCTTCGCTTGCGCGTCTTGAAAGAACCTTGGTAAGTCCATTAACTGAGCCAAGCATTCCGTCTATTTCATTTATTGTCTTTGCGTAACCGCTGTTATTGATTTCATAATAATTACCCTCTTCTAGAGCGTTTCGCTGGTATCCGGATAAAGTAACAGCATTAGCCGAAACTTCATTGCTGTCTACCGAAGTAAACCCTGAAGGAGTAAAGAAATAATATGAAGCAAATGAAAGAACCAGAATAACCGCCGTAACAATAGTCAGCATTATATAATAGATTTTTAACCCTGCTCCGGATTTACGGCCTATATCTGTCTTAATCTTTTCAGTAGTCATGAAACTGAATTCCTCGCTTTAAAGGGCACAATCACCCACTATCGGTTAATTATATCAAACAAAAAAATATTTTACAAATTATTTTCTATGAATTTTTCGTTATTGAATGACTAGTAAATTCCCAAAGTTAATTCCACAGTGGAATTTAAAATGGAATTTACGCTTAAAAAATAAAATGAGTCAATCTTTGGTAGTTTTGATTGTTTGGACTATTTACCGTGTCAGAAAACACGCAGCTTCGACAAGCGTCTGGCTAACAAGGCAGTTTATTGTTTTGCTTCGACTTTTAAAACTATGCACTCATATATTGAGCGTGCTTTTTCCTTTAAAACAGCTTCACCAGAATTGTTTTCGATGGTTATATCTGAAAGTCGGGACCGCTGCTCATCACTTTTTTGAGATGCGGCGAATTTGTCAAAATCTTCGTCGCTGCCTCCCCTTTCTTTAAACCTATCCTTTCGGATTAGTGAACTCGACTGAATATTAATGACATAATCGAAATAACGCTCTAGTCCTGTTTCAAATAGCAGCGGCACTTCTACAAATGCCGGGCCTTTTTTTGACTGAAGCCAGATAAGTATGCTACGGATAATTTCAGGATGCAACAAGCCCTCCAGTTCTTTTCTTCGCCCAGGACTGTTTAGAACTATCTCTCTTAATTTGTTCCGGTTTAATGCGCCGTTTTCAAAACACTCGGGAAATAACAATTGCTGTTTTTTTAGAAAATCGCCTTTAGATTGTATTTTCGCAGCTACCTCGTCTGCGCTTATAACATCGGCCCCTAGTTCTTTTAAATAAGAACAAAAGAGACTTTTTCCGGATGCGATTCCACCGGTAACCGCAACGGCATAGCCGCCTACTGGCGTGCAGCCGCAGTAGTTTTGTCTATAAATGCCAAGCTGATTACATTTTTCTTTTGAAATAAGCTGACCATTTTCCTTTTTGAAGTCTGACGGAAGATACTTTACATTATAAATGGACGCATATTCTTTCATTAATTCATTTATTCTCTCTGCATCCTTAAGAGGGCTTGCCGAAAGAGTGGTGCAAAAATAGTCAAAGCCATGTTCTGCGCCAAAGACAGCTGTTTTCCTTATTCTAAGAGATATGCATCTATCGCACTTTTCCCCGTGCTCTGCCGAGCCAAGAAGCTCTTTAACACATCCCACATATTCCGAAAAATCAGGTTCGGTTTCTACAATCTTTATTCCCGGATAAGTCTCTATTAACCGCTTTATCTCTAAGAGTCTTAAATAATGCTCTCTATCGGGATGAATATTCGGATTGTAATAATAAAGGGTAATGTCAAACTTTGAATAAAGGCGATCAAGACACGCAGCAAGACAAGGCGCGCAGCAAACATGCAAAAGAAGTTTCGGCCGACCGGTTAATGCCGACAAAACATCTTTAAATGCTTGGTTTAGATTTTGCCTTTCGTTTTTCATTTAATCATTTGCCTCGCTTAGTTTCGCCGTAATGTCAGCAAGCCTTAAAGCCCCCAGCATTTCATCTAAATCCCCATTCATAAAATTGCCTATTGAGTAAAGCGATAGACCTATTCTGTGATCGGTCACTCTTCCCTGAGGAAAGTTATATGTACGGATTCGCTCACTTCGGTCGCCGGATCCTACCTGGCTTTTTCTTTCCTGAGCATATTCTTTTTCAGCAATGGAACTATAATAGTCGTAAACTCTTGCTTTTAAAACGCGCATTGCCTTTTCCTTGTTCATGGTCTGGCTTCTTTCATCTTCGCAGCATACGACTATGCCGGTTGGCAGGTGCGTCATTCTAACTGCAGAGTCAGTCCTATTGACATGCTGGCCTCCTGCACCGCCACTTCTATACGTATCTATCTTTAAATCCTTATCTAGGATTTCAACGCTAACATCCTCTGCTTCCGGAAGAACTGCAACAGTAGCCGCAGATGTATGAATTCTGCCTTGGGTTTCGGTTTCAGGCACTCTTTGAACGCGGTGCACTCCTGACTCATATTTTAGCTTTCCATAAACTCCCGCTCCGGATATCATGAAAATCTCTTCTTTCACTCCGCCAAGCTCTGTTGCGTTTATGCTGATTTCTTCAACCTTATAGCGGCACTTGTCCGCATACATTTTATACATTCTAGCAAGTTCGGCTGCAAATAGGGCCGCTTCTTCTCCGCCGGTTCCTCCGCGGATTTCTATTATGACGTTCTTGTCGTCATTCGGGTCTTTGGGAAGAAGCAGTATTTTTAGTTCTTCTTCAAGTGCCCTAATGTGCTCTTTTTCGCGAGATATTTCTTCTTCAGCAAGGAGTTTCATTTCTTCATCATCACCTAAAAGAAGATCTTCTGCCTCTTTTATGTTATTTTCAACTTTAAGATACTCTCTGTATTTCTCCACAATCGGTTGAAGAGATGTGTGCTCTTTGCAAAGCTTGCTCCATTTTTTAGTATCCGAAATTACCAAAGGATCGGCAATTTCTTTGCTCAGCCCTTCGTATTTTAAAGCTATTGAATTCAGTTTTTCTGTATTCATCTAATATTAACCTTTAAATGCAACCACCATCCGGTCAGACCCGGACATATCCTTAAAAACAGATATTTCCTTCCAGCCGCCAGCATCAAAAATTGCTTTGACGCTAGAAGCCTGGTCATGGCCTATTTCTACGACTATAGCGCCGCCATCACTAAGATAATTTTGAGCTACTAACGCAATCTTTTTGTAATAATCCAGTCCGTCCTCGCCGCCGTCAAGCGATATTAAAGGCTGACATTTCACCTCATTTGCTAGAGTGCTGATCTCACCGGAGCGAATATACGGAGGATTGCTAACTATAATGTCATAGATACCGGAAATATTATCAAGCAACTCACTTTTAACGAGTGTTGCCTTCCCCTCAAGATTTTTTTTCGCAACTTCAAGTGCTTCATCTGAAATATCTGATGCAGTGATATCTATACCCGTTTCAGTTTTAAGCGCAAGTGCAATACAGCCACTACCGGTCATTAAATCCAGCCCGCTTTTATATCCCTTTTCTTTTATTAATTCAATTGCTTTAAGCGCAACTTGCTCCGTTTCCATTCTCGGCAGGTGAACCGCATTAGATACAAATAGTTTATTGTTTAAAAAGAAGCTTTCTCCGGTAACATAATCAAGAGGCATTCCATCAGCTCTTTTTTTAGCGCATTCTTTTAGTTTTTGGGTTTGCTCTTTTGAAAGTTTGACTACAGTTCTTAGTTCGTTTCTTTTTTTCTCTAGAACGTAGCAAAGCATCCAGTCCACTTCACTCTCATCATCTATTCCTGCCTTTTCATAGCAGTCCAAAAGCCACTTTCTTGCCTCGGGATAAAGCATCTCATAAAAATCTTTTTCCGGTATATTTGAATCTGCGTCCATTTCTATAACGGTTTTGAATGCTTTTATAGCTGCATCAACCATTTCATCTTCCGGTTCTTTAGTCGTAAGAGCCTGAAGTGCAAACCCGGGCGCTTTGAATATAAGGAAAAACTTATTGTCGGGAGCCTTTGCAACAAGTTGAAGCAGTTCATAGGATATTCCGGCCATTATGGGCACACACAAAATGCTTATTCCTATGTTGATGATATTGTAAAGCAAGGTTCCGAGGATATCATTGCCGGTAATGCTTTTCATCAGCTCAACATTAAATCCGGTAAATGAAATGCCCCAAAGCACAAGCGTAATCACAATAATGCTGACAATAATCGTATAGAACAAGAATGTCGTTCCGCATCTATCATGACGTGTAGAACAAGATTGAACATTTTCGACAGTAAGCTCTAAATTATGCTCGTAGCAATTAATAGTCTTATGCTCTGCTCCGTGGTACATATATGTTCTTTTTATGTCTTTATTAAGACTTGTAAGCCACATATACGCAATTAGCACCAGCACCTTTATTAAGCCATCGGTCAGACTAATAATAAGGATGTATATGGAGTTTTCTACTAAATTTGAAAGACCGACTAAAACATCCCAAACAAGCCAGTGTATAAGTCTAGGAAGTGCAATGAAAAGTGCTATTGCAAACACGAATGAAATAAGCACGGTAAGGAGCATTCCGATAGGCCCTATTTTGCTCTCCTCATCTTCTCCAGCATATACATCAGCGCTTTTGGTGATATATTTTACTCCGCTGAAAAGAGAAATGAAAAAACTGATAATGCCTCGAAGTATGGGCATTTTATATTGAATACCTGTTCTAGGCTTATTTCTCTCGGTATAAAGAAGAGTTTCTCCCTTTTCATTGCGGCAACAAATAGCGGTGCTTTTTTTGCCTCTCATCATCACGCCCTCTAAAAGAGCTTGCCCGCCTATTCCACAAGGAGTATAGCACCCCGGATTATCCCATTTGGATTTTTTTGTTGACTTGTTGTTTTCTTTTCCCATTGTATAAAAAAAGCCACCCCCTAGAAAGGCAAAGCATTGGCAAAAAACCAAACCTATAAACCTTGGGTATGGCGAAAAATCTTAAACTATTTGTTAAGATTAGCGTATCTTTTGTTAAATTTGTCTATTCTGCCACCGGCTTCAACTCTCTTCTGCTTACCGGTATAGAAAGGATGGCATTTTGAGCAAACATCAACCTTTAAAATATCTACTTTTTTTGTTGTTCCGGTAACAAATTCAGCTCCGCATGCACAAACACATTTAACTTCATGATAATCTGGATGTATTTTCTCTTTCATCGATATTATCTCCTTCACTTTTAACGCTAGAAAAGTATACACTTGATTATTTTTCAATGTCAAGCAAAAATTATAAGACACGAATAATCTAGAGATGTTGTATTTTTAGATTATTAAACCTTTTTCTAAAAACTGCTCCGGACTATTAATAAATACCTTTCCACCAACATCCATTAACTGCTCTTTCGTCCTAAAACCCCATAAAACGCTAATACTGTCCATTCCAATGCTTTTCGCCATTATTACATCAGGCTCGCCATCTCCGACCATAACGCAGTCTCTTTCGCTAGCGTTAAGCAGACGCAGGGCTTCTTTAAGCATTGCCGGATTAGGTTTTTTCGGAATTCCTTCTTTAACGCCTATATAGGTGCTAATGTGAGGGTAAAAGAATTTACTGCAAAGTCTCTTTACTTCTTTATCCCCTTTGTTCGACACTATTGCCATTTTAATATTTTGCTGAAATAGTTTGCTAATAGCGTTTAAAATGCCTGGATATGGGGAGGTGTA
>JAGCYK010000013.1 GCA_017960845.1 Clostridia bacterium
AAGTCATATAAAGATCTTCCTGTTAGATACAATGAAACTTCTACAGTTTATCGCAACGAGTCAAGCGGAGAAATGCACGGCCTAATTAGAGTTCGTCAGTTTACTCTTTCTGACGCGCACATTATGTGCACGCTTGAGCAGGTTGAAGACGAGTTTAAAGGCATTATGGATTTAATTCAATATTTAATTAAATGCATAGGCCTAGACGACGCTATTACGTACAGATTTTCTAAATGGGATCCTAAAAATAAATCTAAGTACATTGATAACCCTAAAGCTTGGAATGAAACTCAGGCTCTAATGAAAAAGATCCTTGACGACCTTGGAATTCAATATAAAGAGGCAATAGGAGAAGCAGCTTTCTACGGACCTAAACTTGATTTTCAAAGCAGAAACGTTTATGGAAAAGAGGACACGCTCTTTACCATTCAGATAGACTTTGCTGCTGCTGAAAGATTTGACCTTACATATATAGCTGAAGATGGAACTAAAAAGCGTCCTACCATAATTCATAGGTCATCAATCGGCTGCTACGAAAGAACTCTAGCAATGTTAATTGAAAAGTACGCTGGAGCTTTCCCGCTTTGGCTTTGTCCGACGCAGGTTAGAGTGCTTTCTTTAACTGATAGAACTGCTGAGATTGCTAAAAAGATAGTTAGCGACCTTAATGCTTCGAATATCCGTGCTGAAGCAGACGTAAGAAACGAAAAGATTGGATTCAAGATTAGAGAAGCACAGCTTGAAAAAATCCCATATATGTTCATTGTGGGAGATAAAGAGGCAGAATCAGGCACAGTTTCAGTTCGCTATAGAACGAAAGGCGATATAGGAACTTTCGCGCTTGATGACATTAAGAACGTTATTCTTGAAAAGGTTCGCACCTTTGACAAAGAATGATAATTATAAACTAATTATTTATTAATTTCATTTGACAATAAAGTTAGTTTTATTGTAAAATCAATTTGCTTTTGAAAGAAGATTTTTATCTCACCGTTTAGGTATCGACTTGAAACGGTTAGCAAAAAATGAGTTACAGACTATTTTTTGAGCATAAGAATCTTTTTCTTATGCTCTATATTTATTTAGGAGGAAAATCTTATCAATACCCCCAATAAGCAACCAGATGTTGAGATAAACTATTTGATTAAAGACAAAGAAGTGCGCCTAATCAGTGAAACAGGCGAGCAGCTCGGTATTATGTCTGCAGAGCGCGCAAACGAAATAGCAGACGAAAGAGGCCTTGATTTAGTTAAAATAAGCGCTACATCAAACCCGCCGGTATGCCGTCTAATGGATTATCAAAAATACAAATTTGAAAAAGCTAAGAAAGAAAAGGAGTCAAGAAAGAATCAAAAGGTTATCGAGCTTAAAAAGATTTGGCTTTCGATGACAATTGATACTCACGACCTTGAAACAAAAGCAAAAGCATGCGAGAAGTTCTTAAAGACTGGAAACAAAGTTGAAGTTTCAATCAGGATGAAAGGACGTCAGCAAGCACATTCTAATCTCGGAATAGAGGTAATGAACGATTTTTACAGCTTAATTCAGGATTCTGCCGTGGTGGAAAGAAAACCGACCGCCGAGGGCCGAAACATCCTTATGATATTAGGACCATTAAAAAAATAACGGAGGACATTAGTTATGCCTAAAATGAAAAGCCACAGCGGCACGAAGAAGCGTTTCCGTGTCACAAAGTCCGGCAAAGTTAAACGCAATTTTCAGAATAAGAACCACATTCTGACAAAAAAAGACAGTAAGAGAAAAATGAAACTTCGTCAAGGAACATACCTTGCATCGAAGAAAGAATCTAAAACAGTTAAAGATATGCTGCAGGGAAGGAGGTAAGAGACCATGAGAATTAAAAGAGCTGTTAACGCGTTGAAAAAGCGCAGAAAGATATTCAGACTTTCAAAAGGTTATTTCGGTTCCAAATCCCGCTCTTATCGTATAGCTCGTGAAGCGGTTATGAAATCTCAGATGTATGCATTCATCGGAAGACGCAACAAAAAGAGAGATTTCAGAAAACTTTGGATAGCAAGAATCAATGCGGCTTGCCGCATGAACGAGATTTCATATAGTAAGTTTATGCACGGTCTTAAGGTTGCAGGAATCAATCTTAACAGAAAAGTGCTTGCAGATATCGCACTTTCAGATAGCGCTGCATTTGCAAACCTTGCTGAAATCGCAAAGAAAGCAATCTAATAGAATAATATAAGCAGAAGCAGCTAAAAAGTTTTGCTTCTGCTTATGTTTTATAGAGAATATTGAAATGGTTATATCATCAAAAGACAACAAAATAGTAAAAGAAATAAAAAGTCTATCTTTGAAAAAGTTCAGGGATGAACTTGGTTTGTTTGTGGCTGAAGGGGCTAGAAACGTTTCTGATATTATTTCTTTCTCGCCTGATCTTGTAAAATACGTTGCAGTAAACAGTTCGTACGAAGGTTCGGTAAAAGCTGACTATGTAATAGAAGATAATATTTTTTCTCGAATTAGTGAAACTGAGAACTCTCAAGGAATTCTATGCGTTTGCGTAAAGCCAAAAGAAAAAGAAATATCTTCGGACTATATTTTGTACTTAGATGGGATAAAAGATCCGGGTAACCTTGGAACGATTCTACGCACTGCTGTTGGGGCAGGATACGGAGATATAATTCTATCTAACTGCACTGACGAGCTATCGGGCAAAGTCGTAAGAAGCGCAATGTCAGCTATCGTTAAATTAAATATTTTGCATTCTTTTCAAGATATTATAGCCAAATTAAAAGAAAAAGGATATAATATAATCGGCGCGGATATGAATGGTAAAAGCGTCTTTAATACTGATAAAAAAGATAAGATTTGCCTAGTGATATGAAGCGAGGCTACAGGCATGTCGAGCGAAGTAAAAGCTCAGCTAGACGAAG
>JAGCYK010000014.1 GCA_017960845.1 Clostridia bacterium
AAAACTTATTATTATTTGAACTATAGGGATGGTAAAAAGGTTATTAGTAAGTATGTTGGCAAAAGCATAGAATCTTTAAAACAAATCAAAGAACAATTAGAGCGGCGAAGCCAAATTGAAAGCATGCTAAGAAAATTGAAAGAAGAACAATCGCAAATAAAAAAAATGGAGGCTTTGTTATGATTTTATATCATGGAAGCAATACTATAGTCAGAGAACCAAAACTCGGTAGCCAAAACCGTTATCTAGATTTTGGTTATGGATTTTACACTATGACAAACAAGGCCCAAGCTGAAAATTTTGCAAAGAAAGTTATAATTCGTAGAGGCGGCACAGCAACGATAAGCGTGTATGAATTAGACGAAAACAATCTATCTGGACTCATAATTAAACACTTTACTTCCACTAATGAGGAATGGCTTGATTTCGTTTCCGCCAATAGAGCTGGTACATATAACGGCAAGGCCTTCGACATTATAATAGGCGCAGTAGCAAATGATGATGTATATCGAACACTACAAGTATACGCTAGTGGACTATTAACAAAAGAACAAGCACTTGAAGCCTTGAAGATTAAAAAACTGTTTGATCAATATGTATTTGCTTCAAACAAATCTTTGTCTAAATTAAT
The DNA here is from genome assembly GCA_017960845.1 of Clostridia bacterium. Taxonomy (GTDB): domain Bacteria; phylum Bacillota; class Clostridia; order Christensenellales; family Pumilibacteraceae; genus Protoclostridium. The sequence goes on from JAGCYK010000014.1 coordinate 632, forward strand.
ATTTTTGAGAGCGGAGGAATTGTAATATGGACGAGAAATTCAATGCCATACTAAGTGTGATTCTTGTTCCCCAAATAATTGACCTAATTATAAATAAAGATTCTCTAGATGAAAATGCCGCATTAAATGCTTTTTATCAATCAAAAACATATGAATTACTTGCAAACGAAAAGACAAAGTTGTGGCACTATAGCCCACTAAATATTTATACGATTTGGGCAAGCGAACAAAAAACAGGATCCGTTATTTTGCCGGAGGATTAATTTATGAGTAAGGAATTACCATTTATCGTGTTATGCATAGAGGAATATAAAAACAAAAAAAAGATGTCTGGCAAAGCCGTTATGGAGTTATTTGCCAAATATTCAGTATGTGATTATATAAGAACTTTCTATGATGCTTTGCACACAACAGGCACAAAATATATAGTGAATGACATTGATTTATATATCAAATCCTGTCAATCCACTTAATATGTGTAGTTTGCAGTAGGCACTTGAAATGTTTTTTGAAATATGCTTGAGAATAACAATGAAGCGATTTTAAGAAAGACTTTTCGCGCTATGCCTCAACTCCCTATTAGATTAATACTTTTCCCCTTCTTTGCCTTGACATAAGTCCGAAAAAATAAGTATAATTAGGCGAAATTCGAAAAGGAGGATAAAAGTCATGGATAATCACCGATGCGAAGAAGATTCTGTTGGACGAAGTTGCCTGGCTTTATCCGGTAAACTTCATTTCATCTGATCTTTTTTTAATGCGTGTTTCGGGCTTTTTTCTAAACATAGATGAAGGAGAAAATTTTCGAACTCTTAGTTGCTGGTGACTTTGCAAAAGCCGCTGAAATGCTGCAGGAAGCAACTCCTGAGCAGGCAGCTGAGATTATTAGTAGCGTTAATGAAGAATATATCGTTTCCTTTTGCCGTGAGATAGACAGCGACTTTCTCGCGGATGTTTTGGTGTTACTTGAAACAGAGCGACAGCAAAAAATCATTGAAGGACTACGCGATGACGAGTTACAAGAAGTAATGGACGAAGTATCCCCTGAAGATACAGCGGATATTATAGAAGAATTACCCCAATCCACAGCTCTAAAAATTGCTGAAGAGGAAGAAATAACCATTCTTTTCAATGAACGTAAGTTTTCTACACTAAAACCTCTTCTTGCTTCAATGAACGAAGTCGATATTGCAAAACTTTTTAAAGACCTCCCGGACGAAGAACTACCTATTCTCTTCCGCCTTCTTCCCAAAGACCTTGCAGCGGATGTATTCGTCGAACTGGACTCTGATGACCAGGAGCAACTTCTTGAAAAACTGACTAATGTCGAGCTAAAAGAAGTCATGAATGACCTCTTTATCGATGACTACGTAGATATTGTTGAAGAGATGCCTGCAAATGTAGTAAAGAGAGTGCTGGCACTTACAGACAATGATACCAGGACTTATGTTAACGATTTATTGAAGTATCCAAAAGACAGTGCCGGAAGCATAATGACCGTCGAGTTCATTGCCCTAACGCCGGATATGACTGTAAGAGATGCCTTTGACCGCATCAGAGAAAAAGGCGTAGATAGTGAAACAATATATACATGCTACGTAATAGCGCATGGTAATAAATTAATAGGAACGGTAACTGCAAAAGAACTTCTTCTCGCCTCTTATGACAAACGCATCGGCGACATAATGGAAGAGAACGTTATTTATGCACACACTAAAGACGACCGAGAGGATGTGGCCAGAAAACTGGCGAATTACGGTTTTATGGCCATCCCTATCGTTGACGAAGAAAATAGATTAGTCGGTATTGTAACGGTAGACGACGCTATCGATGTCCTCCAAGCAGAGAACACCGAGGATATCGCGAAGATGGCCGGTACTATTGCCAGTGAAAAGCCATATCTTAAAACAAGTGTCTTTGAAACATGGAAGAATAGAATTCCCTGGCTTTTAGTTCTAATGGTCAGCGCGACTTTTACCGGGCTTATAATAAACACGTTCGAAAGCCGTCTTAACCTTATTAGCACTGTTCTATTTGCCTGCGTGCCCATGATAATGGACACGGGCGGAAATGCAGGCTCTCAGGCTTCCGTTACCGTTATTCGATCTCTAGCACTAAACGAGTTAAAACTAGGAGACGTTTTAAAAGTAATGTGGAAGGAAGTCCGGGTTTCCATACTTCTCGGCGTTACTCTCGGAATTGCGTGCTTCGGAAAATTGATGCTTATAGACAATCTCCTGTTCGGATATGCTGATTACACCCCGTTCCTTTGCCTTATCGTTTCTTTTGCATTAATGTGTACGGTAATAGTGGCAAAGATTGTAGGAAGCTCACTTCCTATGATTGCAAAAGCTTGTAAGCTTGACCCGGCAGTAGTGGCAAGCCCGTTCATTACCACAATAGTAGATGCTGTTTCGCTTATTCTCTACTGTGGACTTGCGATTGCCCTTTTAGGATAGTTAAATGCAACAAAATATATAGTAAAATACGTAATATTATTTTAGAAAAAAATTGTCTAGATTAAATCTAGGCAATTTTTTATACATAATCTATTATGATGCTCCATATTTTCACCTTTTTGGAATTATTATACATAGCAATTAAATGCTTCTTACAATAAAAATTCCTAGATTTGTGGAAATATAATTACCATAATGTGCTCGTTAAGTTCCCCTTATATCTCTTTAACAATAAATGAAGCAAGTTAATTATATCTAAACAACAATTCTTACTTTGCTCTTTCCGTCAGCATCTTTCTCCACAATGATTTGTCTGTCTATTCTTTCTTTTAATTGATCTACATGAGAAATGATTCCAATAATCCTATCATTGCACGAAATGGAGACAAGTGTGTTCATTGCTTGTTGTACTGAGTCGGAATCCAAAGAACCAAAGCCCTCGTCTAAGAACATTGAATCCATCCTAACTCCTCCGGAAGACGCTTGAATTTCATCGCTTAACCCGAATGCTAAAGCAAGGGAGGCTTTAAACGACTCACCTCCGGATAGAGATTTTACATCTCTCTCGCTACCAGCAGAGTGGTCTATTACATTAAGATCCAGTCCCGACTGACCATTTCCTCCAGCTTCTTCTTTTCTCTTAAGTTCAAACTGTCCAGAACTCATATTCATAAGGCGGACATTTGCTCTAGAGATGATTCGATCAAAATAGGTTGCCTGAACATATGATTCAAGATCAATTTTTTGTTTTCCCTTCAAAGAACCGCTAAGCGTTTCGGATAATTCGTTAAGAAGGATATATCTATCTTGTACGCGCTTGTAATCCTTTCCATTTTCGTTAATTCTAAGTGCATTGCCTTTATTGTTAGACAGTCTTTCCTTTAATTTTTCTTTAACGCCGTCTTTAGTACTTTTCTCACTTTTCAATTTATTAAGATTATCTTTCTCTTGCCCTAAATTCAATTCCTTTTCATTCTTCAATGATTTCTCGATGTTATTAATTACACTTTCGCAATTAGTAAAATCTGTTTGTGCTTTTTGCAAGGAATTTCTAGCCGATTCAATTCCATCGATTATCTCTTTTTCTAATTTTTTAAGACGCGTAATTTCATTATTTGCCTCTAAAACACTCTTGAATTTAAGTGATTTTTGTTTTTCATCTATTTGACTGTTCAGCCCGCTTATTTGACTCTCCTCTCCTCTTAGTTCGAGCTCATAAGCACGGATACTATCATTAAGGATTTCGACTTCAGACTTTCCATTTTCCTTTTTGGCAAAAAGCTTATTGTATTCTTCTTTTCTTTCCCTGATGCTCTCTAGCTTAGATTTCAGTCCGGAAAGCTCTTTTTCTTCGGTTGAGACTCTCCCTTCAAGTTCCTTTAAACTTAATTCAGTTTCGCATAGAGCAATTAATTGCTTTTTTATATTATCTTTCTTTGTTGAAATTTCACTTATTTTGGCAGCAATAGAGTTTGCTAGTTTATGAACCCTTTCATTGCATTCTTCTTTTTTCTCATTCAGTTTCTTTAACTCTTCGGCAGTAAGAGTATTCTCTTGCGGCAAAGCCGGGGACGGATGATGCACCGATCCGCATACAGGACATGCCTTTCCCTCTTTAAGGGTCTGAGCCAAAATGCCTGCTTGATTATCTAGAAAGCGATTGTTTGCATCAGTGTATTCTGCTGTTAATTTATCTAATTCAATTCTCTCTTTTGTTAAAATGTCTTTTTGCCCGTCTAGCTCTTTCTCTTCATTAGAGCATCCCTTTAGCCCATTTAAGGCCTCTATAAACTGCTTCAGCTGGCTCGCTTTATTATTTATTTTGTTTTCGAGTTCGCTGAACTGAGCCGGCGCATCTTCTAATTCTTGTTTCTTCTTGTTATACTCCTCAAGTTTTTGCTTGTTAGCGCCAAGAATCTTTTCTAGATTGCATTTTTGTGCTTCGCTTTTGTTCCTTTTATCAATAAGACTATC
>JAGCYK010000015.1 GCA_017960845.1 Clostridia bacterium
AATTATATTTAATGTATCCCCATAATCAATTAATTTATCTAATGATACTAGAATACATCTATTTCCAAATTCTCTTACCGAATAAAGTTGGCTTGTTTTATCCTTTCCTTTAAAAATTGAAAATCTAATTGAAATATGTGAATCATCAGATAATAATTGCGCTAACAAATTATATTTAATTGGTGATGAATTAATAATAAAATGTTCTGCTGTTTCTTTGGCATATTTTTATTTGTTACCAACTTGTATTAATTTTGATTTGTTTTCCAGGACTTCGATACCTTAAGAGGAACAGTGCTGACATTCGAACTCGATATGTTTCCTAGAACTTCAATTTCACATCGTTCAACCCTACACTGAAACTATAGTAGTGCTGACATTTTTAAAGATATGATTTGCCTCGATACAACTGAATATGCTCAAAAACCGCTAAAAATGCGTTATTTTGTGCTATTTTTAGCTATTTTGAACTATTTCTTTGTCAGCAAACAAACAGTTTCGACATGTTTGCACTTGTATAAGAGTATTATCCTGAGAATTGTTGTTCTCAGGTTAAAAGTCTTATATGAGTATCATCGTGAATCAACGTACCGCCAAGAAACGAACCCAACCGGGAACATATCTGTTCAAAAATGCATATGACACCACCATTTACCATCTTATATATTTCCACATCCATCCATTTTATTGTTTTATGATAAATGGGAACATATAAGGTGGAACCCTATATCCACTAGCATCATAACTATACTGTTTTGGATGAACAATAAATGATTCCGCAATTCTTTTTCCAAATCTATTTTTAAATAAGCTATATGAAATATTTGTGTAGTTTTTTGATGACTTCACTTCTACAGGAAAAACTTTTATATTCGTTTTACTATCATTTGAAATCAAAAAATCTATTTCAATATCGTTTCTATGTTTTTCATTTGAATAATGAGTATAGAAATATAACTTTCTTCCTGTTGATGCAATCATTTGAGAAATCACATTTTCATAAAACATTCCCTGATTAATTGATAATTTACCATTCATAATGCTCTTATACAATAAGTTTGACAAAATTTCATTTTCAGAAAAAGTATGAGAAATTAGCAATCCAGTATCTCCCATGTAACACTTTACAGCTGAATCATCTTTATTTAATGCAAAACCCACATTAGGGTCATTACATCTATAGCATAAATTACATATCATCGAATCATCAAGCCAAAATAAAGGTTCATCATATTTACTAAAATAACCTTTTTCATCAATCTTATTTAATACCACCTTCTTTTCGTGAGTAGAGAGATATCCAGGAATGTTGTCAAATATTGCAGATACTTTTGAATTATAACGCTTAGCAGCTTTATTAATATCATCTTTATATAATGATAATATTTCTCTTTTTGCAATATCCGCTTTATAAAAATCTCTTCCATTCTCAAAATATGCAACAACACTTTGTGGCATTCCACCAACTATCATATATTCCTTAAATAGACGCATAGCATCCAGGTGATATTTATCATCTAAAGCTTTTTTCTCATTAATACAATTCACGATATAATTTAATAATACATTTTCATTGGCAGCCCATAAAAACTCTTCGAAATCTAGGGGATACATTTTAATATTCTTTTCTTCCGATGGAATAACAATATCATCAACATTTTCTTTTATTGATATTAATGATCCTGTTTCAATATATGAGTATCTTCCATCTTTAACCAAGTATTTAATTGCTTCTCTTGCTTTTGGAAATTTTTGAACTTCATCAAATACAATTAAAGTTTCGTTTTTAATTAATTCAACATTATATTCTAACGAAATATTTTGGAAGAATACATCAAGCTTATTTAAATTTGTAAAATTATCTTTTACTTTCTTACTTGCTATTGCAAAATCAATAATTACATATGATTTATAATTATTCTTAGCAAACTTTTCAACAATTGTAGATTTTCCAATACGTCTAGCGCCTTCAATCATCAACGCATAATCTTTGCTCATAGTTTCTTTCCATTCTAAAAGTTTAGCGTATATTTTTCTTTTCAGTTCCATATATGTATCTCCTTTCACTATCATTATACACCTTAATTGCATAATGCGCAATATATTTTTTTATCGTTTTATGTATAATACACGAAGTATTTTTTTGATATAATGCATATATTGCGCAAAGTTACCTTTTATATATCAGCAATATAAAAAAGGGTTTTGATTATCAGCAAAACCCCTTTCTATTTCGTTTTATTTATTAGTTATATTTAGCGTTCCCAGCCCGGTTCGTTAAAAGGCAGACACTCTCGACGTGTCTTGTTTTAGAGACAAGCACGCATTTACTATTTTCAAACCTATTCTTCAACACATCTTCTATTAATCATTTTATATACTTCATAGCCAAAATCTCCGACTAATCGTGACTACAACTACATTTTAGTCGAAAAAATATAATGAAAATACTAGATCTGGATGATATGAAAAACGCCCCCTTACAATTCATCTTCTATAATGTTTATCTCATATATATCTGAAAATGATAGCAAAATACCATTTATCGTAATTTGGCGCAATTGCCTGTCTATTTTATTTACCGCCCCGCTTAAACTGATATCATGGCTGGATAGATGGCAAGCAATCTTAACTTTTGCGTTTTTCCTAATTCGGCTTAGAACTTCGGAGTTGTGTTCAGCCTGCTCGTCGGACACTTCGTGCATTTCGGTTCTAAGATGCTTTTCTTCTCTATCTAAAAGCGCTTCTTTGAGGCCCTTCATCGCATCAAACGGCATAAATTGTTTAGCTCTTTCCTCTCTTGTCATATCCTGCCCTATGGCCCCCAATAAATTCATTCCGTTCTCTTTGCGTTGCCGCATCAAGGTAATTTATTCCCCTTAGAATTGCATTTTTCCCGTATTTTCTACTAATCATTAATGCAGTCTTTTCGCTATCTCGCTCTCTTTGAAGCTGCTCTACATCAGTAAAGAAATAGTATCCTTCGCTTTCTTCATCCGCAATCGCCGTAAAATCTATGCCGATTCGGCGTATTGGCTTTGTGCGATCTGTCGTCTCATCATATATTTTTATAACCTGCGGAGACATCTCCGTGCTGGTGCTTGTCGACCGGTGAAGTCTTGTGCTTCCGCCTGTCGGCTCTCTTGTCCCGGAAGCATAAGCAACGAATATTCCAACCTTTCCGGCAATAACTTTCCGCTTCATCAGTTCCCTGCAGCCGTTTATTACCATCTCTTCCATTACGATTCGCGCTTCTTCGTATGTATAGTTTCTTGGCAAAATTTGTGAAGCCGAAATGGACTTAGAACTGGTTTTATAGTTTTTTATATCCTCCATAAGACATGTTTCGCGTCCCCATGCATGGTCTATTAGAAGCTCAGCGTTAACGCCGAATATCTTATACAAAAGTTCTTCTGATGCGTTTGCCACTCCGCGCATATCAAAAATGCCATAGCGGGCCAGTCTATTTGCCGTACCTGAAGCCACCATCCAAAAGTCTGTAATCGGACGATGATCCCAAAGCGTTTCTATATATGTTTTCTCGTCTAAGTAGTCTATGTGAGTTTTGTTCTTTTTTGCTGTAATATCCAGAGCTATCTTTGCTAGATATAAATTGGTCCCTATTCCGGCCGTTGCAGGGATATGCATTCTTTCGGCTATTTCCTCTAGAAGCTTCTTAGCAAAGTTAATCGGCGTAAGTCCATACATTTTCAAATAATCGGTTACCTCAATGAATGCCTCGTCGATAGAATACACGTGAATATCTCTTGGATCGAAATAGTCTAAATAAATGGAGTAAATATCAGCAGAATAATCAATGTATTTTTGCATTCTAGGCATTGCTATTATATATTCAACGCCCGGAGGAATCTCGTTTAGACGGCATCTGTTTTTAATTCCCATTGCCTTTAACTTCGGAGATATAGCAAGGCAAATCGCGTTTTTCCCTCTCGTTGTGTCAGCTACAACTAGAGCAGTCTCAAAAGGACTTAGGCCACGCTCTGCGCATTCAACCGAAGCATAAAAAGATTTCATATCAATGCAAAAATAGATTCTATCTTTATTCATGCAAAATGTCCTCTTGATGGGGTATGTATTACTTTGCTAACAACACCAAGTATTGTCAGTTTTTCCGGGAAAATATCACTATATATTCTTTTTCCATCATCGCCTAGCGCGCTATTTGCAGGAGACAGATAATACTTGCCTTCTTTTTGACGTAGCAGTTTAGTAGTTGCATCCTCGTCGTTTACCATTGCTACTACGATGTCTCCTTCTTTAGCAGCAGCGTCGCTTAAGACCACCATTAAGTCTCCGTCATATATGCCGCATTCTATCATTGAGCTGCCTACAGCTTTTAGAATGAACATTTCCCCGGACCCAAAAATAGATTCAGGCAGACTTACGCTGAACTCTATGTTTTCGACTGCCATAATAGGCTCTCCGCACGGACACTCTCCCACTACAGGAACCATCTTAGTTTTTTCGCGGCGAAGGTTACTTGGAACCGAGATTTTTCTCCATGACTCTTCCCCGTCTAGTCCGAGCTTTCCGCTAGAGGCAAGAGCATTCACATCACTACTAACCGTAGACAAGGACTTTTGCCCACAGCTCTTCATTATCTCTCGGTATGAAGGAGTTATTCCTCTCATCCTTTGATAATCTCTAATATACTCAAGTGTTAAGGAAAGCCTACTTTCCCTGCTCTTCATGGCAAAAACCCTCCGCTTAGAAAAATAGAACATTAAGTTCTTTTTTATTGTATACGCTTTTTATGCGTTCTGTCAAGTGAGCCTAGCTCCTTTTTTAGAGCACAAAAAACCGCCAGAGCTTTTTAAACCTTGGCGGCTACGAAATAAACTTTCTTTTATTTTATTCTTTAGGCTCTTCTGTTCCTTGCGCTTCTGCCCCTGTCGGTTCAGTTTCGCTAGGTTCCGGCTCAGCAGGCGCTTTTTCTTTCTTTTTTAGAAGATATACTTTATTTTCTTTTCCTTGAATGAGGCGCACTATATTAGCGCGGTGAGCATAAAGGCAAAGGAGATATGTAATTGCAAGAAGGATGTTTACAGCAATTAAATACTCCATTTTTTCATAGTTTATATTTATATATATCGCCTGCGCGATTCCGGGAATAAAGATAGCTGCAAACGATCCGAAAACGCCGATTTTAAATAGGAGTATTATTCCTATTGCTATTGCTACGCCGGCAACAGTCTCAATCGGGGTAAGCACAAGTGACACGCCTATAATCGTAGCTACTCCCTTGCCACCCTTAAATTTGAGAAATACAGGGAAAATGTGGCCCATTATGGCGCTTAGTCCGCCGATATATGCACCGAGTAGATTCGTATAGCAAAAAGGTGTTTCTGCAATCAGCCACCAGCCGAAAAATGTAGGCAAAGCGGACTTTAGCGCATCAAACACAAGACAAATTACCCCCGGAAGTATTCCGTACGAGCGGAGCATATTCATCGTGCCCGGATTTCCGCTGCCTTGACTCCTTATGTCGCTGTGCATAATTTTGGAAATTACAATCGCAAAATTTATGTTTCCGAGCAGGTATCCGACTATACATATTCCAACAATTTTTAAAGCCAGCATTATTCCTCTTCCTTCCTTCCCGTAAATTTAAGCCTTAAAGGCGTTCCTTCGAATCCGAACGCTCTTCTTAGGCTGTTTTCCAGGTATCTTTTATATGAAAAATGCACTAGTTTTTCGTCATTTACAAAAAATACGAACTGCGGCGGATTAGTTCCTACCTGAGTGCAATACATTATTTTAAGTCTACGCCCTGAGTGTGTCGGGGGCTCGCTCATGGCTATAGCCTCTCGCACTGTATCGTTAAGTAGTCCTGTAGAAATCCTCTTTGATGAGTTGTAATATACCTCTTCGGCAACATCTAAGAGTTTTTCAACTCTTTTGCCCGTCTTTGCTGAGACGTACTCCGCTCTAAAGTAACTCATAAAAGAAAGCTGAGTGGCAAGACTGTCCTTATATTTTTCAATAGTAAAGGTATCTTTTTCTATAGAATCCCATTTATTCATCACGATTACCGAAGGCTTTCCTTCATCGTGCACCATTCCTGCGATTCTAACGTCCTGCTCGCTTATTTCTTCGGATGCGTCGAATACAACTATTACTACGTCCGCCCGAGATATTGCGCTTATAGCTCGCATAACGCTGTAGCGCTCGACCGACTCGTCCTCTATTCCGCGTTTGCGCCTCATTCCGGCGGTATCTATTATATTATACGTTGCGCCGTTATACTCAAATGGCGTATCTATCGCATCTCTCGTCGTTCCGGCTATGTCTGATACTATAACCCTATCGAATCCTAAAATTCTATTGACAAGAGAAGATTTCCCTACGTTTGGTTTCCCTACAAAGGCAATGGAAAGTCCATTTTCCTTACTATCCTCGTTTTTAGGGAAAAGCTTTGTAACTTCATCGAGCAAATCGCCTATTCCGAGTCCCTGAAGACAGGATATAGAGTACGGGTCACCCAGACCAAGCTCATAAAAGTCATAAATACTATCCGTTTCGTTGTTATCCAGTTTATTTACGGCTAAAACTATTGGCTTTGATGCGTTTCTTAGAAGCGAAGCTACTTCCTTATCTGATGAAAGCAGGCCGTCTCTTCCGTCAACCATAAATATGACTACGTCAGCTATTTCAATGGCTAGCTCGGCTTGCCGTCTAATCTCAGCATAAAAACCGCCTTCGCTCTCTATTCCTCCGGTATCTATGAGCGTAAAGTGCTTTCCGCACCACTCCGCATCAGCATAAATACGGTCCCTAGTCACTCCGGGCGTGTCTTTTACTATAGATATTCTCTTTCCTGCCACCCGGTTGAAAAATGTGGACTTACCAACATTACTTCTGCCGACTATGGCCACCAAAGGCTTAGCCATTACTTATATTAATCTCCGTATCCCTATTTTTATGATATCATAGCAAAATGCAATAGTAAAGATTACTAAAAAAAGGGGCTTTTCTATTCTTTACTTAAAAATGTTTCTATTCTCTTTAGCAAAGCTTTATCATCGAAATACGCAAAATCGCTTGCGTTTACTTCAACTACTTCGCCTAAATATTTAACGCTTCTTAGCTCATTTAAGCATCTTTCAAATGCCTTTTCATCAGAAAAATCCTGCGAGCGGTGCACGTAGTGCCTATCTCCGTCTAAGCGAGATAGAAATCTTTTATGCAAGGTGGCTGTTTCGCCGTAAAATTTAAGCGAAAGAACGTCTAGATTTAGCTCGCTGACTACCGCCTCTAGCCTATCCATCTCGCTTTGCTTAAAATTCGATTCTATTATAAGCGTTTCGCGTTCCGCTCTAACTAAATACTCGATTATATCAAACGAAGCTCTAGATAGTTTTAGATTCTCTTCTCTATTAGCTGCAAACAGCTCATCGCCAAGGATTTCTTTTAACTTATCTTTATTTATAACAGTAAGATTAAAAATCTTACCGATTGAGCGCGAAAAAGTGGACTTTCCTGTTGCTAGATCTCCGCCTATAACAATAAGCTTTCTCATTTTTATTATTCAGGCATCTTATCCAGCTGAATCTGAGCTTCTTTTAAAAGCTCGAGTGAAAATTCATCCGGGTAGCCGTGCTTATATACAACTCTCTTTATTCCTGCGTTAATTATAATCTTTGTGCAAATTACGCAAGGCTGGTGAGTGCAATAAAGAGTCGCGCCTTCAAGATTAATGCCCATTTTAGCAGCCTGGGCAATCGCATTTTGCTCGGCATGCACGGCATAGCAAAGCTCGTGCCGGGTTCCGCTGGGAATATTCAGCTTTCTTCTGAGGCACTCCCCCTTGTCGCGGCAGCTGTTTATGCCGCTAGGCGCTCCGTTGTAACCTGTGGTCATAATTCTCTTTTGTTTTACTATAACCGCGCCTATTTGCCTATTTGACTGATAGCAACTGCTCCAAGATCCAACGGTCTCGGCGAGTTGCATAAATCTATTGTCCCATTTGTCGAATGTTTTATCCACTCTCGTCTCTCCTATGCCCTATCTAATTCTGGTAAATTATACCAAACGGCGAAATTGCTTGCAATATTTATGACAAATAACTGAATTTTTTTCTGAAAAAATATTGACTTGATAACATTAGAAGACTATAATGCTTTTTGAAGGTCAAAGAAAGTCAAACTTTTGTCAATTTAATTATAGTTGACTTTTCTGCCCCCTTCAACCTAAAATTATATAGAAAATTTTAAGGAGGCGATTGATATGAAAATTAATCCTGTGTTTGATAGGGTTGTTATAAAACCCATAGAAAGTGAAGAGACCACCAAAAGCGGAATTGTTTTGCTCCCTAAAGACCAAGAGAAACCGCAAATGGCAGAGGTTGTTTCGGTAGGCCCTGGCGGACTTGTCGATGGAAAAGAAATAAAAATGACTGTTAAAGTCGGAGATAAAGTTCTTTGCTCTAAATATGCAGGAAGCGAGTTCAAGATTGATGGAAAAGAGTTCACAATTCTTCGTCAAAGCGACATTCTTGCAATAGTTGAAGACTAAGGAGGCGACTAAAATGGCTAAACAGATTAAAACCGGAGAGGAAGCAAGAAAAGCGCTCGAAACTGGCGTGAACACTCTTGCAAATACAGTAAAGATTACGCTTGGACCTAAGGGCAGAAATGTTGTACTTGACAAAAAGTACGGCACTCCCCTTATCACCAATGATGGTGTGACCATAGCAAAAGAAATAGAGCTCGAAGATCCGTTTGAGAATCTTGGCGCTCAAATCATCAAGGAAGTTTCCACAAAAACCAACGATATCGCTGGTGACGGAACCACTACCGCATGCGTTTTAGCTCAAGCAATTATCCGCGAAGGCCTAAAAAACGTAGCAGCCGGTGCTAATCCTATGATTTTAAAGAAAGGTATTGCATCTGCAACCGAAGCTGCAGTTGAATACTTAAAGAGCATTTCTAAAGAAGTTGATTCAAAAACTGCCATAGAGCAAGTTGCAAGCATCTCCGCAAGCGACGAGACTGTTGGAAAGCTTATTGCGGAAGCTTTCGAAAAAGTAGGAAAAGACGGTGTAATCACCGTTGAAGAGAGCAAAACCATGTCAACTACCCTTAACGTTGTTGAAGGCATGCAGTTTGATAGAGGTTACGCTTCAAGTTATATGGTTACCGATACTGATAAAATGGAATGCGTTTACGATGACCCCGTTATCTTAATCACAGACAAAAAGATAACCAATATTCAGGAAATACTTCCCCTACTTGAAGAAGTTGTTAAGGCAAATAGAAAGCTCATGATTATAGCTGAAGACATAGAAAGCGAGCCTCTTGCAACTCTAGTAGTTAACAAGCTTCGCGGTGCATTCAACTGCGTAGCCGTTAAAGCTCCCGGATTTGGAGACAGAAGAAAGGAATTGCTTCAGGAGATCGCTATTCTTACAGGCGGCGTAGTAGTAAGCGAAGAAACAGGCGTTGAACTTAAAGAG